>NZ_JBMERN010000165.1:0-6625 GCF_049310965.1 Loktanella sp. DJP18
CCAAACCAGCATTCACGCATACCTGGTTCTGACAGATAGCAGCTGGAGACCGGCGCAAAGCGGGAAACGAGCGTCCACTGTTCACGGTCAACGAAGCTGGCTTTCTTTCTGTGTGTCTTTCTTTCTGTTCGGAAGGTAAATTGAATGATCGCCTGGCCTCACAACTGTGAGGCCAGGCGTAATGATTCAGAAAACTAACGATGCGGTCTGGAGGTAGATGACGAAAAAAAAACCAGACCAATGCGCCAACTGCCCCAGACCCATCACCGTCTCAGACGTGAAGGTCGTCAAAAGAAAATTTCAGTGAAGGATAAGAAAAGCAGTTTCGGCGTGCTTGAATTAAGAGGGTAGGGGCCTCACATTTCTCAAACGGCTCCTGCTCGAATGAGGGGTGCCGATAACCGACCGCTCCATTTGGAGGGTCAATCCAACTGTGTCGCTTTAGAAAGGTCACACCATGCAAGCTCGTCACAACCTACCCACCTTTGGTCTTAATCCAGCAGCGATGCTGAGCGCATTCGAGCGCGCCATCGATCAGGCAGACAGCGGGTCCTACCCACCCTTCAACATTCTCAAGTCCGGCGAGCACACCTTCAGTGTTGAGATCGCGCTTGCGGGATTTTCCGATGAACAGATCACGATCTCTGTCGAGCGGCGCGAGCTGATCGTCGAGGCGAAACCGGCCGCTGAAGACGAGACGCGATCCTATCTGCACAAGGGCATTGCGCAACGTGCGTTCCGACGTGTGTTCCGGCTTGGCGAGCACATGCAGGTTGCTGATGCTTCAATGGCAGATGGCATGCTGGTCATCTCACTCGTTCGCGAGATCCCGGAAGCTGACCAGCCACGCCGCGTGAACATCACACGCAACTAAGTCGAGAAAGCACGTCACATTCTAGCGGCCCGTTGCCTAAGCAGCGGGCCGCTTTTCATTGAATAATCTATGAGAAATCCCACATCGACAAAAAGATCCGCATTCGCGGCGCCTTTTTTCTGTCATCTGGTGGAATTTTCTTTTGTCCACTCAGGTTGAACCAACTTCCTCATCAAGACAACCATACCAAAGTTTGGCCATGTGTTACTTGAGGAAGAAATGAAAATATCACGTAGATCTGTTTGCGTCCGCGGAAGTGTCATCGTTGAGTATGGCATCCTCCTCAGTGTGCTTGGTGTTGTCTCAGCTCTTTTGATTCCGCCCCTGTTTGACACGGTGCGGCTGAACTTCAAAACGATCGCAATGAAGATCGATGAAGATCCGGGTTACACAGGCCCAGTTAGGCCAACCCCTGAAACTGACCCAGCCCCTGAAGTTCCTCCGACCGACCCCACCGATCCAACTGATCCCACCTACGATCCAAACACCGAAACCGGTGGCGGCGGGGGTGGTGGCACTACACCGCCTACAGATCCTACATCACCGACAGAGCCTACAGACCCGACCAATCCTACAGACCCAACATCGCCGGCAGAAGGCGAAAAAGTTTGCTTTGGCGGAACCTCAACAGCGCGGCCGCCAATCTATCGCGACAACGGTGATACCGTAATTTTGAGCCTTGGTGGTGACCAACTGGCTACATTCAATGACCTGCGTCTTTTCGATACGCCGGAAGGTCGAAAGATCCAGGCTCAAAGAGTGCGTCCAATCGGCAGCAATAAGGATATCTACCTCGTAAAATTCACCAATGTCCGTGGTGCCGTCGAAGTCACCACAGGACAAATCGCTCAGATCATTGCTCCTAATGGCACAATCGTCGTGTCGAACATGATTGTTAATGCCCAATGGGAATACGGTCTCGCGACGGGAGATGAATATGTTTTGTTTCCCAGTTATGGCTACATCATGGATGTGCGATCATCCATGAATGGGAACAATAACTACACGCTTCAGGACCAGATCGGTCACCCGAACTTCGGTGACAACGACGGCGAATTCGATTTTAATACCGCTGGCTGTAACGCGCCAGGGTTCTGATCCTTTGGCTTACCACTATGTTATCTTGAGGCTTTCTATCGCCAGTGAAAGCACAATCCTGGCCGTCCGATAGTCCAGTCTGCGACGGAAACATCCATCTTGCCTGATGCCCTTGAAGGGCGTCAGGATCACATCCTCTGACAATGATCTGATCCGTTCAAGTCTCTCGTTTGCAGCAGAGATAACAGCGTCCACGCTTCTCTCGTCGACGCCGTCTACATCGAGCCTGGTGACGATCCGTGAGCTGTTCTTGATGGCAGACTGAGGGATGCTTCCACCACGAACGAAAGCAATAGATGCGTGTGACGATGTGTCGACGGCCTTCAGGCCAATCAGTCCTGTAGGGCTGTTGAAGCGCACATTCACAGTTACGGGCAGGCGGGGTAGGGCGTCCCGCAACTGGCACTCAATACCAAGCTGACGCTCCCATACCCAAAGCGTGGTGCTCTCAGAGGATTTTTCAAAGAGCGCCAGACAAACCGGATGACAAGTGTCGTTGAACATGTCTCGAAATGGCAGATCGATGAGATGCGTCAAGCGATCCCGGAAGAGGTCCAAAGTGCCGAAAGCGGCAGGCAGAATGGCCGCAACGAATTCGGAGCGCCCAAGCATCAAGCTGAGAGCCTCAAGATAGGCATCCTGGTAGATGGTATCGGGGAAAACGATGCGGCGCCTGCGTGCTGAGTTCCTGGCGATGTAGGGCGGGTTTGTCACAACCACGCCGTCGATGTCAGGATAGTCGAGCAACGTGTTCCTCTGTTCGATCCAATCAGCAGCAGGATTGATGTCAAAAGCCCGCACATCCTTGATGAGATCTGCATCGAGAAGCATCCGGACGCTATCCCCGCCTCCAGCAAAAGGCTCAATGAGCGTGCTGGTTCTCAACCCTGCGCGATGTGCCCACGCCAAAAATTCCGTGTGAGAGAAGGGAGAACGGCACGTGAAGAATTGTCCATCGCGTCGCTTCGCATCTGAAATATTGAAAATTTCGGTTGCAACAAGAGTGCAAATCATGAAAGCCGGCCTCCCTAAAGTGGAGTTGGGACCCGGTCGTGGTGACTCGTAACCACATGACAGAAAGATTGCCAAAAAGAGCATGCAATTCGACATGCTGATACCAGATGTGACGGCCTTCAGGTCGAAAATATGCGGTCTGTTCATAGCCTGAATTAACGCTAACCGGCATCTTCATTTTTCCAGGACGACAAATGACACCATCTGAATGAGAGGGAAGATTCAGAGGGTCGAGAGATGGGCAAAGTGAGATCATCAGTCAGCAAGGCTTTGTTTGCGATACTGACTGCAAGCACGTTGTCGGCCTATGCCCAAGTTGATGAAGCACCAAGTCTCCATCTCGCGACGGTGGGCCACGTCACGACATCTGGCTACGGAAATTGCGGCTTTGTTGCGATTGGAGCAGACCTCGTCATGACAGCCGCGCACTGCGTTGTTCTGTCGGGTGCGACGGAGCCGGTTGACCCATCACGCGTTACCGTCAGCGTGCACGCTTATGACAAGCCTGTGCAAGAAATTGCGGTCAAAGATATCGCGACCAACCCTGCATTCCATTACGACATTGATCCGACCCGGGAGACCGTCGGCCATGATGTCGCTTTGCTGCGTCTGTCTGCGCCGATCGATGGCACATTCGAAGCAGTCTTTGCGGCACCAGAAGACCTGACTTTCGTGGGGCTACTCCCGATCGTGGAGGGTGCCGAAACTTTTCAACCTGATGCATGCCCGGTGAAGGTTGAAGCCGGAAACGTCCTCGTCCTGGACTGCGCGCGTATCCCCGGGACATCCGGATCTCCGGTATTTGCAATGGTCGAGGGTAAGAGACGCGTGATCGGCGTTATCTCAGCTGGCGGCAAGCGCGATAACGGGCAAGAAATTACCTTCGGCACCAACGCTGCCGCCGCATTCGAAGGCCTGACATGGCTCATTAAGGATCGTGGAGCAGTCGGAAAATTCTGACATCGCAGTAGGGCTGCCTGAACCTTCTAAACTTTCACTAAATTACATACCTGGAGTAGATACATGTTGGTCAATTTCTGCGGCGCCCCGGGATCTGGAAAAACGACCATGATGGCGGGAGCGTTCTTCGAGCTCAAGGCAGCGGGTTGGGATGTTGAGACTATCTCGGAGGCATCGAAGGAAAAGATCTATGAAAAGGATCTGTTCTCTTTGTCCGATGAAATCCTCATCTTTGCTGAGAAATACCGTCGTGTTCTGAGACTTGCAGGCACTGATATCAAGTTGACTGATACGTCATTGCGACAGTCTGCATATTACGCAGAGGGAAAATTCGGTCCCATCGGCGAACAATTCTTCCGTAACGTCGCAGATGGCTTCGACAATATCTACATCATTGTCGATCGCGTGCACCCGTACATCCCCAAAGGTCGCATGCAGGACCCGAGTGACGCAGACAAAGCTGGGGTCGAGATCATCAGTGACATCATGTCGTCCGGCAGTCCTGTGATCACTGTCGATGGTCACAGGACTTCTCTGGAGGCCATCATCGCGTTCATCACAGAGCAGGCCCAACTGCGCGGCCTGGCGAGCGCGGCCTGAAAAGGCTAATTATCCCGCCAAGGTCATCGAGGACAATCTGATGTTCTCCACGGCATGGACAAGCGTCCTGACGGCGCAGGGTAGGGGCAAACGCACCGCATCCTGAAGTGTCATCTCGAAATCCACAACCGGCTCAATCCTGATCATCATCTCGCGCTTACCGGTTTCACGACCAACGCCGAGAACCTCCACGATGGCATGTACCTGTCCAGATCGGGATTTAAGCCGGCGGCCGCTGCCCTTGATCCAGTCGCAGCACTTCCAGTGTTCCCAGGGTGTCAGAGTTTCCATCTCACCCATCCGGGTCTTTCGGATCTGGAATTCGCGTCTCACCTCGATAGGAACATCTTCAAAATCCGAAAGCCAGGCGCCACGACCATCTTGGCGCAACAGAACACGAGGTCTCCGTGTCGTTTTCTCGACAAGGATCTCCCAGACTTCATCGCGGGCCAAGATATCGATCTTTTCCTCGATAGCGATTGCTGTGTCGAAGTTTGTCATCCGACCAAAGGTTCGCGAGATCTGCTCAGTATCTGCGTTTGGACGCAAACCAAGAAGTCTCGCAAGATCTGCGACGGTTGAGAGAGTTTTTGTTGTTTTCGCGGCTTCGAACAAAGTCAGTCTCCCTAAAAATATCTACGCATTCCAATGAAACGATATTTTGGGTGGGGAGCGGGCTGACTGTGGACCAGAGGGTTCACGGGGCAATGGCAAAGCCACCGCCGGAAGCGCAAGATCAGGAAGGTGTCTGATCTGCGATGTCAGCATCCAAATCTCAAGTCAGGTGGTCCGACGGATATGTTGGTTCTATCATATGAAGAAAGTATGGCCTCAATCACGCACACCGCAACACAAATTCGCATAAAAGCGGAAAAACTTTAGGAACATGCGGCTGCCGACCAACACAGCGAGGCACCATCTCCACATTGAACATGTGCTGCTTGGCAGCACTCCTCATGGATGACGCCTTTGAACGACTTTCAGATACTGGGCATCGCGCCTGGCTCAGATGATGAAACGATCAAAAAGGCATGGCGCAAGCTCGCCAAAAAGTTCCATACAGACAGACTACCGAATTCGAAGGAAGCCCACGACCGAATTGCGTCCATCAATGCGGCTCACGACCGAATTGTCGCCGGGAAGCCAAATATGGGCGATCGCGATCAAAAAGGCAGGCCCCCAAAGCAAGCTGACATCAAAACGCAGCCATTTCGTGGGTTTGAGGATCTGCGGAAGTCTTCAACCGTGACGCGTCCGCCGAGACCGCACCCATTCAGCCATCAAAGACCCTCACCGCAATCCGCTTCGGCTCCGTTAGCCCCAGACGACGCCAGCAACGATCCGGTGCGTTCGGCAATGAAGGGTAAGCAAGTTCACCTCGAGCCCAATGCTGCTGACACAGATCAACGTCGAGAAGAGCGCATAGCAGCCGCACGGGCGAACGCTGTGCAAAAATTTACGCGTGAACACAGTGTCCCATCGGTTGAGGTGCAGGATCAGCGCATGAGGGCGCCTATTGATGCTCGCGTCATGCAGGCCGATATCGATGTGTCCGCGGCGGGCAAGGATGCAATGAGAGACGCCCTTGAGCGTCGCATGAGGCAGGAAGCATTCCGTCGCGTCACCGAACTGCGTGGCCACTACGCAGATCCGCGCCAGGCAGTTGATACCAATCGCGGTGATCTGCCTGGATTTCACATGGCTGACCACATCGCTTTCAAGGGGCGGAAAGTGCAGATCCACGTCTTAGAAATGGCAAAGGATGGTCGGAATATCGTTGCAATGCCCGATCTCATGATGGTCGATCAGAATACCGTTCGACAGGGAAACAGCGTCCATCTATATGAAATTATTGGGAAAGATGGTCGCCAATCCCAGAAGCTGGACGCCAGCTACAATCCCATTAAAGGCGCAATGGCTGTCGACGTCGAGTTTGTCTTCGGGAGCGACAGATGCCGCACAAAAACCAGATCGCAGGCCGACGAACAGCGCTGAAGCAATGGCCTCATCAGCTGGATACCGCCGAAAATCGCAGGTCGTGACTGCGGATGTCCGCAAAAGAGAAACTAGATGCCTGCG
>NZ_JBMERN010000166.1:0-6538 GCF_049310965.1 Loktanella sp. DJP18
CGCGGTGAAGGTCATCAACCATCTTGGGGATGAAGTGATGAAGGTGATGGGGGTTTGATGGATCAGTTCGAGTTCGAGGATGAAACCGCGAAAGCAACGGGAGCTCCATTGGAGATCAAGAAAAAGCCTCGTTTCAAGATTTTCAAAGGCTCGACGGCCCGGAAAATCCCATCTCGCACAGAGAGACGCTACGATGATGAACGGCGACGGTTGATCGCTGACGGCACCTTGGTAGATCACCCTTCAGTATCTGGCTTGCTGGTATTCACGCGCGATTACGAGTCAAACAGCGCCTCCATGGCAGCGGGAGTGATCAGCGGTGGAGGGAATTTCAGCGGCCCGGAAAAATGGTTTGAGGTTGGGTCGGGCGAACCCTTCAACGATTGGCTTGGCAAGCGGCTGTGACAGTTCTCATCGCCTCCAGCTTTACGAAATCGCTCGAGAAGCTCTCTGGTCATGAGCAGTCCCAGACGAAAGTAACAGCATTCGACATCCAGCAGAACCCTGAGAGCCCCGGGCTGTCACTGCACCGGATTGATCGCTGCCGCGACCCAGGCTTTTGGTCGGCACGTGTGAACCATGATCTCCGCGTGGTGCTTCACAAACGCGATAGCGATACGCTGCTCGCCTATGTCGGTCACCATGACGACGCCTATGCCTGGGCGGAGAGACGGCGCCTTGACACCCATCCCAAAACCGGTGCCGCGCAGATCGTCGAGATTCGCGAGACGGTCGAGGAGATTGTCGTCCAGCGCTATGTGGAAGAAGCGGTTAAGAAGCCGCGCCTCTTCACGGACGAGAGCGATGACACGCTCTTGAGTTGGGGTATCCCGGAAGACTGGCTGGAGACCGTGCGGCAGGCGACCGAGGATACCGTGCTCGATATCGCCGGACACCTGCCTGACGAGGCGCAGGAGGCGATACTTGGGGCGGCAGTCGGTGAGGTGCCGACCGTGAGGATCGCAGAACCTCAGGGTCTTGGCTTCACGCATCCCGATGCTCAACGTCGGTTTCGGGTCGTCGGCGACGAGCAGGAGCTTCGTGCGGCGCTCGATGCGCCTTGGGATGAGTGGGCGGTCTTTCTGCACCCGGCGCAGCAGGAGTTCGTCGACCGAGACTTTAACGGGCCGGCCCGAGTGATCGGGTCGGCCGGCACTGGAAAGACGGTCGTCGCCCTACATCGCGCAGTGCGGCTCGCAACCGAGAGCTCGAATCACAGGGTTTTGCTGACAACCTTCTCTGAAGGCCTGGCCTCTGGTCTTTCGGAAAAAATGCATCGTCTCACCGTTGGGCATCCGGAAATTGCTGATCGTATCTCCGTAGCCACGATGTCGACCGTCGCTCGGCAATTGGCGATGTCGGTCGCGGACGGTGTTGCGATTGCCAGCGATGACGAGGTCACGACCCTTCTTGAGCAAGCTGCCAGAGATACCAGTTCTACGATCGACCATGCTTTTCTGAATGACGAATGGCGGTTGATCGTCGACGCATGGGACGTTCGAGATGGGGACCGATACAGGGATTTGCCCCGGCTCGGTCGTAAGGTTCGTATGGCAGCGTCACGCAGGGATGAGCTCTGGGCAATCTTTTCGAAGGTTCGCCAAGGCCTCTCCTCTCGCGGATTGGAGACAGAAGCCGGACTGATGCACCAGGTGGCGCGCAACCTCAATGAGCGACCTTTCACCCATGTCGTCGTCGACGAAGCCCAGGACATCTCGGTGCCCGAGCTTGCGCTGCTCGCCTCGATCTCGGGCGATCGACCCAACGGCCTCTTTTTCGCGGGAGACATTGCGCAACGGATATTCCGCTCCCCTTTTCCGTGGAAGTCTGTTGGGGTGGATGTCCAGGGGCGTTCACGCAGTCTGAAAGTGAATTACCGGACATCTCATCAAATTCGATCCCAATCAGATCGACTGCTCCCACCCAGGCTGCTTGAAACCGGAGGCGAAGAAGATCGTCGAACCGGCGTCACATCAGTGTTCCATGGGCCGGCCCCGACTATGCGGACTTTCGTAAGTGCTGACGACGAGAGCCAAGCCCTCGGCGATTGGCTGACGAAGATGGTTCACGAGGGAGTTCGGCCCGAGACAATTAGCATACTCGTGCGCTCGGATATGGAAATGGTCAGGGCAAAGGCGGCGCGCGGCATCTCTGGGCATTCGGATATACTGATCAATCTCATGCATGATGCAAAAGGTAGGGAGTTTAGAGCCGTTGCTGTCATGGCTTGCGACGCTGACGTAATCCCAAACGAAGATCGCCTCTTGGGCGCGACAGACGAACGCGAATTGCGCGAGATCTTCGATACCGAACGGCACCTGCTATACGTGGCGGCCACACGAGCCCGAGAGCATCTCTGGCTTTCCGCGGTCGATCCAGCTTCTGAATTCCTTGAGGATCTGCTGATTTAACCCTGAAAGTGCCTTGCTCCGCAGCGGTGGTCTTGCCCCCGTTTTACCGTATGCCTCCGGCGGAGGCCGTCAAACGGTGTTTCTGCGTCGGTGATAATTCCGACCTTATGGCCGACCATATCCGCCCAACCGTTCGTCTGGTTCGAGTTCATTGTCATGCAAAAATGGACAAAGTAGGTGCCCACTCGCACCTGAAATTGCGTTACACAAGGTTCCTCGCGGTTCGATACCTGCTATACCTCGGGAAAGTCTGGCAATTTGGTGCACATGAACCTCGCTTCAAAATCCTTCTTGAGGTTTGTGGTTGACCCTCTGGGTCGACATCCAAGATCCCTCATATTGCAAGAAAAGGGTATTGCAGCACGCGGGGCTGGTTCCCCTTGGATAGGGCACGAAGCTATCGCGACGCGCCCATCGGTGAGGAAAGGACTTATCTCGTCGTCTTTCTTCCTTGATCTCGGGGGCGGCCAAAACCTGACTTTGCCAGCGGTGGATGCGTCTGCGGCCAGAAGCTTCGCAGACGCGGCTGCGACCGCTTGGGCCGATTACAATCAGGCGGAGCTGGAAAAAGAGGACGACGCAGTCCGACGCATCCTGCAAGCGCTTGATGCGCTCAGGTTGCCGAACGCTTACCCCGCCGCGTGCCACGTGGCTCCGCTGGCGCGCGATGCTGCCGATCTGAATAGCCGGGTGCTCGCAAAACTGAACGTGGGGGCCGTCGGCGACAAGGTGATGTCACGAATTGCGCCGATCATGGCGTTTGCATCCGATCCGAATGCCGCCCGGGACGCGTCAATCGAGGCATTCGTGGAAGCTCAGCTGCTTCGATGGAAGGATTTTTTCGACACGGTCGAGTCCATGCCATTGACGCCGGAACAGCGTCTGTCCGTCGTCGTCGACGAAGACGCGACGCTGGTTCTGGCTGGCGCCGGGTCGGGCAAGACGAGCGTGATCACCGCCAAGGCCGCTTACCTCGTGAAGGCAGGAATTCGGATGCCGAGCGAGCTCCTGCTGCTGGCCTTCGCGAAGGATGCCGCAACCGAGATGTCCGAGCGGATCGAGGCGCGGTGCGGAATCCCGGTGGCGGCGCGCACTTTCCACGCATTGGCTTACGAGATCATCGGCGAAGTGGAGGGTGAGAAGCCGCCTTTGGCACCGACCGCGACAGACGATAAGGCATTCTTGTCTCTGATGAAGGAGATCCTGCGGCACATTGTGGCGACCGCCAGTGAGATCGCGCAGACCGTGATTGGCTGGTTCGCCGGTTTCTTCGACGACTTCCCGACAGCATGGGATTTCACGACGAAGCACGAATGGTATGCGCAGATAGAGAGCCGCAACCTGCGGACGCTGCAAGGCGAGACGGTAAACAGCTTCGAAGAGCTTCAAATCGCCAACTGGCTATTCCGAAACGGCATCGCTTACGAATACGAGCCGAGCTACGAGCACAGGCTCGAAAAGACCGGTCGCCGCGTCTACACGCCCGATTTCCGGCTGACCGAGAGCGGCGTCTACATCGAGCACTTCGGTGTGCGCAAGAAACGCGGCAGGGACGGCGTGGAGGAACTGACCACGGCACCTTACGTCGATCGCGATGAATATCTCGAGAGCATGGACTGGAAACGGCAGGTTCATGCCGAGCACGAGACGGTTCTGGTGGAAACCTACAGCTGGGAGCGTGAAGAAGGCAGACTGCTCGACGCGCTTTCTAAGAAGCTCCAGACCCACGTCACGCTGCGGCCGATACCGGACATCGAGATCTACGACCGTGTGGCCGAGGTCGGGGTGGTCGACGGCTTTACCTCGCTGATGGGCACCTTCCTGCGTCACTTCAAGAACGGCGGCTACAGGATCGAGGACTGCTCAGACAAGGCGCTGAGGTTGAAGATGGGCAAACGGGCCGAGGCCTTTCTGACGATCTTCGGGGCGGTCTTCCGAGAGTATCAATCCCGCCTGGGTGATCGGATCGACTTCGAGGACATGGTAAATCGCGCCACGGCCTTCGTCGAAAGCGGGCGCTATCATAGCCCATTTCGGCATATTCTCGTCGATGAATTACAGGACATCTCAACCGGGCGGGCGAAGCTGATTCAGGCACTCAAACGCCAGCACTCCGATGCCAAGGTGTTTGCCGTCGGCGACGACTGGCAGTCGATTTACCGCTTTGCCGGGTCGGACATCCACATCATGCGGAACTTTGGCGCGGAATTCGGCGGCACCTATGCAGGGGCCACTGGTGTCCATCGCATTGTCGATCTCGGTCGAACCTTCCGGTCAGTGGACAAGATCGCTCTGGCCGCCCGTCGTTTTGTTCTCCGTAACCCCGCTCAGATCACCAAGACGGTGATACCGGCAGGCGAGACGGACGAACCTTCGATCAGGATCGCCTGGACGCGCCGCGAAACCAGGGAGATGGCGTTGAACGACGCCGTGGCTGCACTTGCCGACACAGAGGGGAAGGGAGGCGGGAGGCCTTCGATCCTGATCCTCGGGCGGTATCGTTTCCTGAGGCCCGATGTCGGGCGGCTTCAGCGTCGTAACCCCGGGGCGACGATAGACTTCAAGACCATCCATGCATCGAAAGGCTTGGAGGCCGATCACGTCATTATCCTTGGCGCCGACAACGCCAAGATGGGCTTCCCGTCGATGATCGTCGACGACCCTCTGCTCAGCCTTGTATCGCCTGAGGCCGAGCCATATCCGAATGCCGAGGAACGGCGTGTCATGTATGTGGCTGTGACCCGGGCCCGGCGGACCGTGACCATTCTTGCCTCCGAGGCGCGCCCCTCAGTCTTCGTCGAAGAGCTAATGAGAGAGCCTGAGTTCGGCGTAGTTTTGCCTTTGGAGGCTCAGAATCACACCCACACCTGTCCGGGTTGCGGCGGGCGTCTGCTTCACATGGGTGGAAAGGACGGCCGCGACTGGTATTGCTGCGAGCACGTGAAGTTGTGCGGCAGTCGCATGCCGGCATGTCCGGCCTGCGGTGTCGGCCTTCCGATCCGTTCCCGGACCAGAGAAGAACTGGTTTGCACTGATTGCGGGGAGACCCAGCAGAATTGCCCCAGTTGCGAAGCAGGATGGCTTGTCGAACGGCACGGCCGCTATGGATCATTTCTCAGCTGTATCCGCTTCCCTAACTGTGACGGTAAAGCAAAGCAAAAGAGAAGCGCATGACTTGCTGAAAGTGCGCGACCCAGCCGACAATCATTCGACCTACGACGAACGTCAGCAGGCAGCGTATTCGGAAAGTTCATGGTCACCGCAGCCAACAGCAAATTCCCGCCCTCAATATCGGCGGCAGAGAACGGCCCTTAATTGTTATGACAATGCGGCCGTCGAGACGTTCTTCAAAACCATCAAGGCCGAGCTGATCTGGCACCGGTCACGGGCAACTCGGCGGCAGGCTCAGGTGGCGATCTTCGAATAAATCAAAGGCCTCTATAACCCGCGCCGTCGGCACTCAGCATTGGGAGGCGAAAGCCCCTTGGCCTTCGAACGCAAGTGGCCTAATCGAGCACTGGGGGCGGCACAAATACGCTACAAGACCAATCTGATTGTGGACGTTACCGTAGCCTCGGAATGCGACCGAGTTGATCTTGAGGTTTGGATGCAAGCGAATAATCGGGTAAGATCGGTGGTGGTCTATCCAGACATTTTCGCAGCCCGCTGTGCCACATTCACCGCAAACTTCTCCCGCTCAAATTATTGATCGCGAGTTTCGGAGCAATCAATTTCCGGATCGTTTCGGCCATACCGTGATCATCGATACCGATCGCCTTCCGCCCCGCAGTGGGCGATGACCTCATCGATCCATCGGTCAAACCAGACCCAGTTGCCATAGTCGCCAATGCATCCGTTGCCCTTGCCGTCCTTCTTTGCATCGAGCTTCTGCCAAAGCTGCGTGTGCTGGTGGATCTTAAACTTCGGAAAACCGGCTGCCTGGACCTTCTCTACGACCTTGCCGGGTGGGTAGCGAGTCTTGTTCACCTCCTTGAGGATGATCTTCTCGATCTCGCCTGCCTCTGGGCTGCCAGGGGTGACGATCCGCACGGCTGTATCTGCCGCGCCGGGGTTCTTCGCTGTAATCGGCACGAATCCGTAAGACATCCGGTAGGCGGGGTCCTTCA
>NZ_JBMERN010000167.1:0-6483 GCF_049310965.1 Loktanella sp. DJP18
CACTGGTCGATGCTCACACCGACGATCTGCGTATGCTGATCTCCCGTGGACTGGGCCTCGTCGGGCAGCAGGCCTTCGTTTTCAAGGCGCTCTCCGAAGCCGTGGAAGACAAGGAAAGGGCAAGAACCATTGCTCAGATCCTGACTGACGAGATCGGACGGTTCGAATTCCTGGAAGATGAATCCGACGAAAACTTTTAGTAGTGTCCGCATTTCGTGTTGGTAAGCTTCGGTTAGGCGAAAGCGGCCAATATTGCCCCTGAATTGCGGAACGGGGGGGGCAGCATGAAACCACACGACTTCCGGCGACTGATCAAGCACTTGGACGATCTCTCGCCTGCACAAGTCCAAGACGCGTCGCGCCGCATAACCGAGGTGCGGCGCAAAACCGAGGCAATCACGGAGATCGAGGCGCGAGCCCAAGCGACGAGTAAGTGTCCTCACTGCCGGCACGGCGAGCGCGAGAAATGGGGACGGACGAGGACGAACATCCAGCGTTACCGCTGCCGCGGTTGCCGAAGGACATACACCGGGCGCACGGGCTCGACGATTCAGCACCTTCATCGTCCGGATCTCTTCCTGGAAGTCGCCAAGGACATGCTGGGAGACAGGGCGCCGTCGTCCATTCGCGAGTTGTCGAGAAGCTTGAGGCGAAATAAACACACGATCTGGCGCTGGCGGATGATCATCCTGAATGCGCTGTCTGGCGCATCATCCAACAGCTTCGGAGGGATCGTAGAAGCCGACGAGACCTACCAGCGAGAGTCACGCAAGGGGTCGCGGGAATGGGTTCGACACCTGCGAAATCCGAGCCAGCATCCCAAGCCCCCGCGCCGGCGCTGGTATGAGTATGGCGAGAAGGGGATTCCGATGATGCGCGGCCTGTCTCGCTGGCAGCTGCCCATCCTGACTGTGGCGGACCGAGGCGGCGCCCGTCGCTTCCAGCGCATTGCCGGGCGCTCTAACGGGACGATCCAGATGGCGCTGTCCCCGATCGTGGCGCGAGACGCCGTGCTATGCACTGATGGCCTCGCGGGCTATGCGGCTTTCGCGCAGTCATCCGGGATCGAGCACTTCGTCATCAAGACCAAGCCTGGACAGAAGGCCGTTTCGGCGACGCATCACATTCAGAACATCAACAGTCTTCACTCTCGCTACAAGGACTTCACCCGACCGTTCAGAGGACCGGCCTCGAAGTATCTCGGCGGGTATCTCCAATGGTTTATCGCTCGTGTCGGCAAAATCCGACCAGATGAGATCCTGCGGACCGTGTGATGCCCCACTTACCAACACGAAATGCGGATACTACTAAACTTTTCGGTATTATCGGAGCTCTTGGAGACGCATACGGACCTGGCAGCGCCGTATCTGCGCGCACAGATAGAGACTTTCCCAAATCAGATTGCAGAGGTTCTGGAGTCCGCGGTGCGATGGTCATATTTTAAGGCTCCGATGCTGATCGCACTCTTTTTGGCAGGAGATCGCATTGAACATCCGAAAATGACAGGACAGCGCGATATCTACCTCGTCAAAGTCGAACAGCTCCTTGGAAGCAATCACGGTCGACTGGCGCTGCGCGGCATAACCGGCTCTCTCGAAAACTTTCTCGCAAACCCGCGGGCCGCAGGCATGGCGATCAGCAAAATCTGAAGCCAGTCGACCAAGCACCTGACAAGGACAACAGCATGACCTACGCATCTTACTCGGACGCAAGTATCGCACTTTCAGCCATCACAGATGCCCTGGCGACACTCGGACCGTCGGAGAGCCTCCTCAAAAACAGGGGTGCTCAGGGTGCGGAGCACAGCATTCTGACCCAAACCCGGGAAGTAATGGAAGCCGCTGCGCTACAGATCTGTTCCTTGCGAACAGGTTTTGCAGAAGAGCACCACGGCACCCTCATGCAGTCCCTCAGCCCCGCCCTCGTCGCAACGCTTGCACCATTGCCACCAGGAACATTCCACTTCTCGGGCGGCCAGTGGAATACGCTTCTGAACTATATGAGCCACGATGACATCAGGCTGTTCATCTCGCGCGGCCTTGGGATCGGCGCGCGGCAAAAAGATGTCTTCACAAAACTCCACGACATGAAAGACGAAAATCGGGCCCGCATCATCGCGGATATCATTGCAAATGACATCGCCCCATACGAGTCCGCAGATGATAACAACGAACAAAGCCTGTGGGAATCGTCAGATCTCGAAGACATCGACGCAGATCTTTTTGCGCCATACCTACGGGCACAGATCGCCGCATTCCCGAACGATATTTCCGCCCGGGTTCGGTATACCGCCGAGATGAAATCCTTGTCACCGAACCTCCTCGTCATACTGTTCCTGGCAGGATTCCCGCAAGATCAGTTGCAGCTGCCAGACACGGGTCATGCTGTGCTGAGCAAGGTCATAAGGCTGCTCTCCAGCAACCATGGACGTATGGCACTTCACCGCGAGACCGGAACACTGGAAAACTACCTCGCCGACAAACAGTGCCGGCTCAATGCAATCCTGCGAATATGAAAGCAGGGGGGGGCAGTCCAAGCCGCTTACCAGACGTGTTGCAGAAAATGCTTTGGTTGGCTGAACTTTGGCAAACATTTCCTTTGAAAGACTCCCTTGGCGTAATCTCAAGATGGAGGTGTCAGTTGAAGTCCGTCGCTAAAAAAATCTGCGACAGCCGAAAAGTGGCGTTTTCCGTTCCCGATTTTCGGGACGGATGTAAGCTTTTGCTGGAACGCACAATGTGCACAGTTTGACGTTCGTCTCGACCCACGCAACGGACGTGGAAAGAAGCTTTCCTTGCCCTCGGCCAATTTCCTGAAGGGTGATGACTAATTACAATGGCGACATTTCGGGAACTACATTTCAAAAAAGACACTTATCCACATTGAAAAGAGAGAACGATGGCAAATTCAAACACGGTCAAAAGGCTCAAGAGATCAGTCTCTGGAGCTGCTCTGGTCGAATACGTTATTCTGGTCACATTGATTGGAACCACGTCAATTGCTGCCGTCTCGCAGCTAGGAAAAGCCATCGACAAGACTTACAACGATGTTACGGCCTCTATCGCCACGGCAGGCGACCCCGGGGCTGGCTCGCCAGGCGGTTCATCTGGCGGAGGAGGGCCTGGCTCCCCAGGCGGTTCATCTGGCGGAGAAGGGTCTGGTGATTTGGTGGATGCGTTCATTCCAAATCAGTCCTTCGAATTTCCGACTTGGGCGCCAGCCGGAACCGTTGTTCACACTGTCACGACTGACGGCACCGATTTTACCGCGTATTCCATGACACCTCCAGGCGCAGGCCTCATCATCGATAATAGCGGTGATATTATCGTGGTTGATCCCGCGGCATTCGGAGCTTTCGGGACGACGCGGGATTATGCGGTTGAAGGGACAACCACGGATAACCGCACTGCGTCTACGACGGTCCGGGCGACCCGCGCGGACGCCATTGACCCGAATGTCTACTGGGGTGTCGGCTTCACCTATTTGTCGGATATCCCGGGGGGAGGCTTTCAATCTGTGACTGATGACGGGTCAGTCAACAGTCAACAAATGATCGCAAATGCAAAAACGTCTTGCACTGACGGTGTCGCGGCGGGAAATGCTGAGGCTCAGATGTATGGTGAACCCGTTGTATATTCCCTTTACGAGGAGCGAGCTGACGGCTGGTATACATGCAGGGCGCTTGAGACTTGGACGATGACTGCCTTCTGGCCGGACAACACCAACGATGAGGAAAGCTACGCTGAAAGCTGGCCTCTCGACTATGTCAAAAAATATTTGGCAGGTCAGAAAGGGAGCCGGTTCAATTATAACTTCAGAGTCGTTGACGGGCCCTGCAAAATTGACGATCCTTACTCCAGTCCAGCTCCGACCTCATGTAGCTGGTAAGATCCCATTGACGACTTCGGTCGCTGCTGGGCAAATGAAACGTCTCAGCGGCAGTCACTTCTGGAGTTCAAGTTGCTGCGTCGCCTGATGTGGCTGCGCGCCACTGAACGTCGTCAAATCTTATGTAGAGAGCCAGCAAGACCCAGATGCAAGGAAGAGAGAAGCCGCGGCCCAGCCCCTAAAAGTGAAAGGGAACTCCGATACCGGGGCTGAACTCAGGGGTTTGCAGATTCTGGATGGGTGATCAAAAATCATCGAGATTTACCGTTTCCACTTCAACTGATTAGGCACGTGCCAAACTAAGCAAACCCCTACGATGAAGCTGGGACTGGCGAAGGGGCGGATTTACGATCGGGACCATGCTCGTTAATGAACGAGAAAGATCGCCGCCAAAGCGACGCGCCATATACAAAACACCTAGTAAGGAGTTTGGCTTCGGCCAAAACCCACAATATTGCTCCAATCTGACTGGCCGTGAGTTCAGGACACAAAATCGGCCAGATCCCATGTCAAAGCGACCGCCGGCCCTGCCAAGCGTGACAGAGCTGGCAGTCGTTAGAGGTGCGCATGAAAGATGAATTTATCCTCCGACCCAAGTTTGCTTTCCGTGCCATCTGCAAGGGCCTGCACGGAATTATCGGGTCACAGCGAGGCACATGCTACCTGCCCCGTTTCGCTGAAGACGATTTCGCACTCGACATGATCGTGACGGCGATGGAAAATTCCGCCCTGGATATCATGCAGCGACACCCGTCAATCATTACCGGAAACCACGATCATATCATGGCGTCCTTCAGCCGCAGATTGGTCAGCGCCCTCCCTTTCAGGGTGCCTGGACATTCAACATTCAAGCCAAAGATTTGGCGCAGGTTTTTGCGTGTCATGAACGCAGATGACATCGCCCTTTGGGCAAGTCGAGGTCTGGGCCTGCAATCCCATCAGGCCGTCGTTTTTGGCTGCCTCGAGGAGGGGCGGACCTGGAACCCGGATCAGGCCGACGAGAACGCCACAGCTCTCGCCCAGTGTATCGGTGCCCACGAATGTGACAGGAGATTCTTCGCGTCTCCCGCTTTTTTAAATCTACGCGGTGTGACTGTTGCACCCTACCTCAGAGCGCAGGTCGCCGCATTTCCCGACCTATTTGCTGAAGGCCTTCTCCTTTCTGCGATAATGGAAAGAAGCGGTTCATTTTCCGACGAAATGATGCAATCCATCCTGATGGTTCAGATGGCCGGATTGCCAGCCAGGTATTTCCAACCAGTATTTGCGCAATCGACGATCTCCAAAGCACTTTTCAGCGAAGCGACAAGCAATCATGGCCGCCTTGCCCTTTATGCTCAGCTCGGGACACTCGAGGAGTTCATATGCGATCCTGTGGTGCTGACGGCACAGCTGCGGCAGAGGTATTGCTCCGAGAAAGGTGAATGAGAGGACGAGCCGGAGGCTCAGACAACGACATCGCCCACCCCAAATACGGCATCGACACCATGTCCTGAGCAGACTTTGAAAAGGCCCTATGAGATGGAAGGCTTTGATCATATAACGCCATCCTCTCGCCTGTTCTCGCTGTGCCGCCGGATTGCAGACATCAACATCGCCACACAGGATGCCGGGACACCAGCGTTTCTTCGCGACATGGAAGACGAGGCGATCGCGATCATCCGCAACCATCCGCAGACCCGGCACTCTGTCAACGCCACCCTGTCGTCGATGAGCCGCAGGGTTGTGGCGGCCATGCCGCAAATATCTCCCGGTCACATGACCCTGCACCACACACGGTGGCGGCACCTCTTCACGCGCATGGAGCCGGACGATCTCGCGCTCTGGGCGAGCCGCGGCCTGGGCCTGATCGGCCATCAGCTCGTGGTCTCGGACTGTCTCGCCTACGATATCCCGGACCCGGTCCGGGCCGATGCTTTCGCTCACGTGCTGGCGCGCGAGATCGGCGCAAAGGAAATCGCAGTGAACGATGAGGATAACTCCTTCATCTTCTCATCCGAGATCTGCGCAATGCGCGGACCCCGCATCGCTCCCTACATGCGCGCGCAGATCGCGGCATTTCCAGATGAAGCGGATTTCGTCGCCACCACACTCACGATGGTGACGATTGATCAAAACGACGATTATCACCGCATGCTGCTGATGTATCTGGCAGGGACGCCGCCGTCGCTATTCCAGATGAAACACGCCAAATCGGAAGAATGCCGAAGGTTCATTCGTCAGATCCAGAGCCATCACGGCCGCCTTGCGATGCACGCCGTCGTGGGCACGCTCGAGACCTTCCTGAGCGACCCTGCGACCCTGACAAGGTCATGGCGCAGCAGCTGAAACGTTCAGGGTGAACGAACAACAAGAGGAAACAGGACTTTGGCCACGCTTCAGCCCACCGCGACCTACCTAGCCGAGCAAGCTGCCCTCCAGGATCGCTTTACCGCTGAGCATGCAGCTGACACTGACGCGTCATGCCTGCGCTTCGACACATCCATCTTCAAGCGCTCTGCGCGACCAGATGTCTCAATTGCCACCGAGAAACTGATCGACGCCATCTACGCATCGCCCCGCCAGGATGGGCGGGCCGCGGGCCTCTACGTCGAC
>NZ_JBMERN010000168.1:0-6262 GCF_049310965.1 Loktanella sp. DJP18
ACGTTGAAAGACCACCTTCTCGACAAAAGTTGGCTTTTGGCAGGTGTCTGGTGGGTTTGATCCACAAACCTGCTTTCGATTTTCGAGCGACCGTGGCAAAAAGGATCAACTCCCGATGGAAGTCAGATCTTTGCTCGGATAGATGTTGCCGTTGTCGGAACTAGTGGGAGCAAACCGGACGACGCCCTTTGCCCGCATTCGCCCCCGAATTTCCTTCGGCGCAAACCCAAACCGCTTGGCTATAGTTGCGAGCGTCACGAATTGATCATTCGTGCGGTGCGCCCAGCATGATCTCGTCCGGCCTGAGTGTCTTTCTGGCCAGCCACCCTGTCTATTTCGGCAAAGGACCGGACAGCTTGCTGGCGCTGGTCCGGGATGCGGGGAGCGACCCGCTCAGCGGGCCACTTTCGGCGTTCCGCGCAAATCGGGCAGACCGGATCAAGATTGTATGGTGGGACGGCAGTGGCGTCTGCCTCGATGCGAAGCATCTGGAGAAGTCGGAGTTCTGCTGGCCCCGGACGGACGCAGATCGGCAAGGGCCGGGCTTCACAAGAGAGGCCGGCCCCCACCCACGCAAAGGCTTGCAGCGCCAGCCCGATACATCAGTCCCGTTGCTGCCCGTTGCCAAAGACGAAATACTTGAAGCTGGTCAGTTGTTCCGCCCCAACCGGTCCGCGAGCGTGCAACTTGCCTGTCGCGATCCCGATCTCAGCGCCCATGCCGAATTCGCCGCCATCGGAAAATTGGGTGGAGGCGTTGTGCATCACGACCGCTGAGTCGATCGCCGCCATGAAACGTTTGGCGACCTGCGCGTCCTCTGTGACGATGGCATCCGTATGGCCGGAAGAATGCTGTTGCACAAAGGCAATCGCCGCATCCGCATCATCCACGATCTTTACGGACATGATATTGCTGAGGTATTCCGTGTTCCAGTCGTCATCTGTCGCCGCCGTCATCTCTGGCAGGATGCGCCGCGCCGCAGCGTCGCCACGCAGTTCGCAATCCTTTAAGGCTGCCGCCAGCCGCGGCAGCACCTGGTCCGCGATCTTTGCATCAATCACGACACATTCCGTGGCACCACAAATGCCCGTACGGCGCATCTTGGCATTGCGGACGATACCGACGGATTTTTCGATATCGGCGCTTTCATGCAGGTAGGTGTGGTTGTTGCCGTCAAGGTGCAGCAGCGTCGGCACCCGCGCCTCGCGCTGGACCAGCGACACGAGGCCCCTGCCCCCGCGCGGAATGACAAGGTCGACCGTGTCCGTGCTGTGCAGCAGCGCCTTGACTGCCTCGCGGTCGCGCGTGTCGACCATCTGCACGGCGTCCTCTGGCAGACCCGCCGCGGCAAGACCCTGCGTCAGACAGGCCACGATGACACGAGAGGACTGCAGGCTTTCCGAGCCACCCCGCAGGATGACGGCGTTGCCCGACTTGATGCACAGCGCGCCTGCGTCGGATCCCACGTTCGGGCGGGATTCGTAGATCATTGCGATCACGCCGATCGGGACGCTGACGCGGTTGATCTTCAACCCGTTGGGGCGGTCGAAGGTCGCAAGTGTGCGCCCCAAGGGATCGTCCTGTCCTGCAATCGCGTCCAGTGCATCGGCCATGGCTGCCACGCGGTCTTCGGTCAGCGTCAGACGGTCGATGAAGGCCGCGTCCTTGCCGCTGTCGCTGATGCTGTCCAGATCTTTGGCATTCGCGGCCAGAATATCGGCCGCGCGCGCGCGCAGCGCCTTGGCCGCTTCGGTCAGCGCAAGATTGCGGGCCTTTGTAGTGGCCATGGACAGATCACGGGCCGCGGCCTTGGCACGGTGGCCAAGGTCGGCCACGACGGCTGCAACGTTTGGGTTCGTATCAGTGCTCATGTCGTTCATTGTGTCTCCTTTCGGTGGCAGTCAGACCGCCCCGTCTTACTTAAGTTCACCCGCGCGGACGTAGGCCGCCTGCAGGGTCCTGTGAAACAGATCGTCCAGCGCGCCGTCGCACATCAACGCATCCAGACCCGCCTGGGTCGTGCCGTTCTTGCTGGTGACGGAGTTGCGCAGCTCCTCCAACGTCAGGTCGGACTGGCGGGCGGCCTCGACCGTGCCGCTGACCGTACCGAAGACCAGCGTGCGGGCCGTGTCATGGTCAAAGCCAAGCGCCTCGGCGGCGGCAACATAGCTGCGCAGCACCTCGAAGATGTAACCGGGGCCACTGCCGCTGACGGCAGTCAGGCAATCGATCCGGTCTTCGCTTTCAACCGGGATGCAGGTGCCGGTCTGGTCGATCAGCGCGGCAATCTCGCGCGTCTGCTGCGCCGTGCATCGGTCGTTGGCATAAAGCCCCGACACGCCCATCCCGACAAGGGCAGCCATGTTCGGCATGACGCGCACGATCGCCGCGTCCCCCACGACCTTTTCAAGCGACGCGACGCTGGCCCCCGCCGCGATCGACACAAAGGTGCCGCCGTCCTTGAGCGCGTGTGCGTAGTCCGGCAGCACGTCGGCGATCATCTGCGGCTTGATCGCGATCAGGACGACGTCGAATACCCCGGATGGCAAATCTGTCGCTTTTGACACATGTGTCACGCCGTCGGGCAAGTCGTTAGCCGCGGGGTCAGCGACCGTAAAGCTGTGTGCGCCGTGGCTGGTCCACTGGCGCAACATCGCACCACCCATCTTGCCGCAGCCGATCAAGAGTATGTTCATCTTCGTTTCCTTCTTTCGCTTTGACCGCATCGGTCATCCGGTCGTGGCGATGCCGCCTTGCACCGTCCCACAGCCCCACGACGCGGCACCCGTTCCCGGGCGGGTGTGGGCTTGCCGATCCTTCCCCCGGACGGCGACCTGTTTGCGCTTGGGGGGCAGGTCCATGTTACAAGCCGGCGAATCATTGAATGGGCAGTGCTACAGGGCTGCGTCGAACGACGCAAATCGATAGCCTTTTATCCATTCCGAACAACAATTTACGGGAGGCACTTATGCCTAGGAAGAAAAAGATCGTCGTCAAGATCGGATCGAGCCTGCTTGCGAACGATGAGAACCTGACCTTGCGCTATGCCTTCATCAACGGGCTGCTCAGCGATCTCGCGCAGTTGAAAAAGAACGGTTACGACATCATCCTGACCTCCTCAGGTTCGGTGGCCCTTGGCCTGAACATGGTCGGCAAGCGCCCCGAAGACGCGGGTATTCTGGACAAGCAGGCGGCGGCCGCGTGTGGTCAACCCCTACTGATGAACGCCTACCGCCAGATCGCGTCGGAACACAATATCGACGTCGCGCAGATGCTGGTGTCAGTCGGCGATATGGAAGAACGGCGCCGGTTCCTGAACATCAAGAACACCATGCTGCGGCTTTTCGAAAACGACATCCTGCCGATCATCAACGAGAACGACTCGGTCGCGACCCGCGACCTGCGTGTGGGCGACAATGACCGCCTTTCGGCCAAGGTGGCTCAAATGGTCGAGGCGGATCTTCTGATCATCCTGACAAGTGTCGACGGCCTGTACGACCGCGATCCGTCTGAACCGGGGGCCAAGTTCATTGCGGAAATCAACGATGTCAGCGAACATCTCGATTCCACTACTGCAATAAGCGCCCTTGGCAGCGGCGGCATGCTGACCAAGATGCAGGCGGCCAACATGGCCCAGAACGCGGGCGTCGAGACGATCATCGCCGAAGGCATCATCGAACGACCTATTTCGTCGGTCCTGCAGAAGGAACGCCGGTTCACCCGTTGCCTTGTCACCGGCAAGACAGCGTCGCCGCTCATGGTCTGGCTCAGCAACAGATTGCAGGTCTCGGGCACGCTGGTCGTATCGAACGCCGTGGCAGAGGCCGTGGCCGGCGGTGACTATGGTATCGGTCGGCATGATATCATCTCGATCCAGGGCAATTTTACCAAGGGCGATGTCCTGCACGTGTATGACGAAGATGGCACGGAAGTTGCGCGCGGCCTGACGAACTTTTCTTCGGAAGAGGCGATGCTGATGGCACGGCACCTCGATATGAATGTGGAAGACGTGATCGGCTACAAGACCAAGAGCGACGTGATCGGTGTCGAGAACATGCTGGTGCTGGAGCAGAACCATCTGCCACTTTACGCTCCGGAGGACGCCAAGAAGCTGGTCGTGCCAGCCTAGGACTGTTCTTTCGCGCAGGCGATGACGGGTGCCGCCGCGATGGCAGGCTGCGGCATCCGCCGGGGGGGGCCTGATCGTTTCAGGACTGGCTCATTCAAGCAGGATCAGCGCAAGCGGTTTGCCAACCGCTTCATTGTTCCAGCCTTTCTGCATCCCGGCCACCGCGAAGCGGGCGGGCTCAAACGTCGCCTCGATGACCCAGGTGGGCACGCCGATCAGTTCGCCAAGCCGTCGCGCCCAAGTGTTCTTCCCGATCCTGGGTGGTCCGTTGAGCAACAAGGGCGGGATCCGCGCGCCCTGCACGTATTGCGCCGCCGATCGCCGTAGAGCATCCCACACCGGCCGAGGTCGGCCAAGAGCCACAACACGCGGGTCGCGCGGGTATATCGCAGGGCGTGGAGCGTGATCATGGCAGGAAGATCGCCTTCACGTTAACGAATTCCTTCATCCCGAAACCGCCGTGTTCGCGCCCGTAGCCCGAATCCTTTACCCCGCCGAACGGCATGTTCGGATCGGCGGCCCCAAAGGAGTTGATGCGGATCATGCCAGTATCGAAGTGGTCGCGGGCGAGCTTCAGAGCGCGGTCTTCGTCCGTGCAGAAGATGCCGCCGCCCAGCCCGTAGCGGCTGTCGTTGGCGATGCGCATCGCATCCTCGTCGTCCTTGGCGCGGATAACGGCGGCGACGGGGCCAAAGATCTCGTCGTCTTAGGCCCGCTGGCCGGGGGCCACGTCCACGAGGACCGTCGCGGGGTAATAGGCACCCGTCATGTCGGGCACCTCTCCGCCGCACAGTGCGCGGGCCCCTTTGGCGATACTCTTCTCGACCTGATCTTTAACGGTGTCGAACTGGTCTTGGCTCGACAGCGGCCCAAGCTGGCTGTCCTCGTCCATCGGATCGCCCATGCGGATCGCCTTCATCTGGTCGACAAAGGCGTCAACGAAAGATCCATAGACCTTGTCCGCCACGATGAACCGCTTGGCGGCGACGCAGGTTTCGCCGTTATTATAGAGCCGCCCCATGACAGAGAATTTGACGGCCGTCTCGATGTCGGCGTCCTCCAGCACCAGGTAAGCGTCGTTCGAGCCCAGCTCCAGCACCGTTTTCTTCAGTGCCTTGGCAGCGACGGCCCCGACGTGGCGCCCTGCCCCGTCGCTCCCCGTCAGTGTGACACCGCGCACGAGCGGGTGAGCGATCAACTTGTCGCTGCGGTCGTGGTCAATCAGGATCACCTGGAACAGGTCTTTGGGCAGGCCCGCCTCGATGCACAATTTGCGCAGGCGCAGGCCGGAACCGGTGCAGATGCTGGCATGCTTCAGCACGCAAGCGTTGCCGGCCATCAGGTTCGCCGCCAGCATGCGCACCGGCTGATACAGTGGGAAGTTCCACGGCTGGATCGAGTAGATCACGCCCAGCGGCTGATAGCTGACGACACCCCGCGACCCCCTGGGCCCGTGGGTGCGTTCCTCGTCCGCCAGCGCGCCGGGGCCAGTCTTTGCGGTGTAATCGAAGATCGCGGCGCAGATCTCGACCTCGCGCTTGCCGTCCTTCAGCAGCTTGCCGGTCTCTTGCGTCATGAGCGCGGCCAAGTCATCGGCATTGTCACGCAGGCGTTGCGCGATCTTCGTCAGATAGGGCGCGCGGTCGGCGTGAGACAAGGTGCGCCAGTTCAGGAATGCGGCATGCGCCGCTTCGACCTTGGTTATGGCCTCCGCTTCCGACATCAGCAGGTATGTCTTGATCGTCTCGCCGGTCGCGGGATTTGTTGTGGTGATCGTGGACATGACGTCTCCTTGCGATTTTCGCAAATTCAACCAACCCGCCTATGGATGAGTTCCGACCTCCGCCGCGTCAGCCGGAAGACGTCAAGCCTGATGGCATCTGACCTGCCGCTGACCTTCAATCTTGCAGAGAACGTATCCGGTCACCTATTGTCTTTAGTGGCTAGAACGAGCCGAACATGATTGACGCCCCTTCATCGATGGACCGTTTCCGAAAATCAACCTGGCCAATTACCAACAGAAAGAATAATAACGGATTTGAACCTGGCAGACGAAAATGCAATCGAAGAAATGCGCCGACTGCAAGCCGAGGTTACACTTTTAGCCGACTTCGGACGCACGTTTGTGGCCAC
>NZ_JBMERN010000169.1:0-6234 GCF_049310965.1 Loktanella sp. DJP18
GCCCTGTTTGCGGCGAAAGAGGTTTGGTTGAGGCTGGCCCGCTGATCTGGGCCGTGGAAGCCGTGCAGATCGTCAGGGCGCTGATAAGAAAGAGGATCCGGGCAAGAAACATATGTGCGACCTCGGCTCAGTCGGATGGGAGCAACGAGCTTATACTCATGGGGAGCGGTTGATGTTTCCGGGCCAGTCGTGACGTAGGGGACGCCCTCAGACCGCCCCCGACCGGATCGGGAAGGCCAGAGCGCCCACCGCTATTCAGTCATGTCATCACCGATGCGCCGGCGTTCGGCACCCTCGGTGTCAATGCTGGTCAGGCAGCTTCATCCGCCTCAAGGAGCTGCTCCGAACACAGCTCGGCGACGTCTTCGTTCGGCTCGTCTGCCCCTGGCATCGTCGCCCATCCCTGTGCCGCGACGATCTCGCCGCGCTCCCAGTTGCTTTGCTCTGCCATCGCAGCGAGTTGTACTTCGCGCAGTTGCGCGTTCTCTGCGCGGAACTGCGCGACACAGATGGGGGTCAGGGCAGACAGGACGGCAAGCTCAGCCTCCTCGGCAGCGGAGGTGTTCGCTGCGCCTGTTGTCATGACCCAATTGGCGCTGAAGCCGACAATCGTGATCGCCAACGCCCCGGCGACAGCGCTCCAGACGGCAGGCTTGGTCCATTCGGGTGTTTGCATCGTTATACCTCCTGTGAAGATTTGTCTTACTCAGCAAGCCTCGGGGTCGACCTGATGTATTACAAGCCAAAAATCGCTCATGGGTGCGTCACGCAGTCAACAAACAGTGAGAACAATGGAAATTCGTCGCCTTTTTTGGAGCGTGTTCCATGTTTAAAGCGCTTGACCTAGAGACCTGAGGCTGAGGTTCTTTGCTGAAAGAGACGAAACACTCTGCCCCAGGATCATTATGGACCCGTTCAGGCTCACACGCTGTCAGCTTCAATGATTGCAAGCTTCGCGCGCCATTCTGACCCGGAAGATTGGGACAACCTCGAACCCCGATCAGTGGTTGCCGGGACCGAACAGCTGAACCGCGTCGTATTGATGCAGCGCTGTCTCTGAGAGATCAATCTGCGAGAGTATATGCGACGACCTGATCGCCCACCTGAGGCTTCAGGATCGGATTGCCGCCCGCGACGAAGACAACATAGTCTCGCCCTTCGTGGGTATAGACGGCCGGAATGGCAACGGATGGCGCTTCAACCAGATCTGACCAGATCTCTGTTCCCGTGCTGGCGTCGAGCGCCCTGACACGGGCGTCCATCGAGGCACCGATGAAGATCACTCCGCCTGCAGTGACAACAGGACCTCCCAGAGTAGGTGACCCCCAGCTCTGCGGTCCGTAAAAGCCCCACTGCTGCGTCATGCCGAAAGGCACTTCGTAAAGTCGCTCTCCCGTCCGCAGGTCGTACGCGGAGAAAGTGCCATAAGGCGGTGCCCAGCATGGCAGGTTGGCCCAATTGACCCAGTTGGTCAGTTGAATGCCGTAAGGCGCATCTTCCTGAGCGTAGTAACCGATCTCCGCCCCGCTGCCGGTCGCCACATCTTCGTAAATTTCGCGCGGAATAAGCTGGATGACCTGCACGATCCGGGACGAGTTAATATAGTAAATGTCCGTCTCTGGATCGACAGCACCGCCGCCCCAGTTGTTGGCACCAGCAGTTCCGGGCCACAGAAATGTGCCCTGTTCTGAGGGAGGCGTAAAAATACCGTCATAGCGATAGCGCGCAACATCTTCACTGCACTGGCCTGCGCTCAACAGATCCGCGATACCTGACACTTCGGGCAACATCTCGGGATTGTTCGTGGGGATCAGTGCGGTGGAGAAGGGCTGGGTCTCCGCCGCTTCCTCGCCAACGGCGTCACTGGCGGGAACCGGACGGTCTTCGATCGGATACACCGGCTCGCCCGTCTCGCGGTTCAGCACAAACAGAAATCCCTGCTTCGTGCTTTGCACCAGCGCGGGGATAATTTCCTCATCCTTTTCGATATCGACCAGTGTCGCTGCAGATGGCGTGTCGTAATCCCAGATGTCGTGCCGGACAAGCTGCTGGCTCCAGACCAATTCGCCTGTCTCAATGTCGACGGCCGTTACAGATGTAGCGAGAGGAATGGGCTCGGTCCGCGCACCGCCCCAGTAGTTCGGGCTTGGCGACGAGACAGGGACGTAAACAATGCCCCGTTCCGCATCGGCCGCCATCGAGGTCCAGATGTTGGCCGTTCCCGTGCGCGAAATCATCTCTTCGGGGATAAAGGACAGATCCCATTTCAACGCGCCGGTGCGGGCGTCGATAGCCAGAAGGTTTCCCGGCGGCGCGACAGAGTAGGCCCAGTCGTTACCCGCCCACCCCACCAAAAGCGTATCACCGACGACTGTTGGCGGCTGCAGAAGCGAGAACGGAAACTTGTCATTCACATCGTTCCATTGATTGACATTCAGGACGCCGCTGTCCGCAAATTCCTCACAAAGCTCACCCGTATCGGCATCGACGGCGTGGAGGTGGGCATCCATGGTGCCGATATAGACACGCTTTTCGCATTCCCCTTCGGCTGCACTTTCCCAATAGGCAACGCCACGGTTCTTCAAGGCTGGCTGGGTCAATGTTTTCAGCACCGTTTCCGGATCGTATGACCAGAGCTGATCTCCGGTCGCCGGATCCAACGCCAGGATGCGATAAAAGGGCGTCCCGAGGTACAGAGTCTCATTGGCATAGATGGGGGTTGCCGACCAGACAGTCTGCGGCAGCTCGCCGCTCCCATCCGATACATCCCCGGTATGGATTTCCCACGCCTGCTCAAGATCGCCGATCGTCTCTGGCGTGAATGATGTAACGGGCGAATACTTCTGCGCCATCAGGTTGCCGTTGAACGTTGTCCAGTCGGCGTCCTGTGCCTGGACCGGCATGGAAGCGAGCAGGAGTGGAGCCATCAGGGTGCGGATCATGCGGATACCTGTTCTTGTTTGCGACCGACGGCTGCGGCCAGAAGCCCCGCAACCAAAGCGCCGAGCATCATGGCGACAAGATAGTCCGACATCAGGAAGTAACCTGCCGCGGCTGTTGCAACTGCATCAATCAGCAGCAAAATAAGGCAAAGCCAGTAGAGCCACTTCGGCACCAAAACGAACATCAGAACTGCCGCCGCAATAACCATCAAGGCAGTGGACACGGTCACCAAGATAGCTCCCGCTGTCCCAGTTGTACCACTTGCAGGCGAAAGCAACTCATAAAGCGCAAAACCCAGTCCAGCCAGGC
The DNA here is from genome assembly GCF_049310965.1 of Loktanella sp. DJP18. NCBI lineage: Bacteria > Pseudomonadati > Pseudomonadota > Alphaproteobacteria > Rhodobacterales > Roseobacteraceae > Loktanella > Loktanella sp. DJP18. Next base: position 3,253 of record NZ_JBMERN010000169.1, read on the forward strand.
TGAACAAGAGGAGTGCGATAAGAGCGTAGCCACGAGGGTCTGTAAGATGTCGCATGTTTATACTACGTGGTACTGACGGAAGTGTTCCCCGTCTTGCGTAAAAAGTTTCGCTCGTCCGGATCTTCCGGCGAAATTGACCCGTGACTTTGGGACAATTCCCGTTCACGTGAAGTCCGTTGAAAATGCACGCCACCCAAATTCTCGACGACTTGCGCAGCTGGCACCGCTTCCGACGCGGCGTTGTTCTTATTCGTCGGCTCGCACGTTTCTTCTCCGGCACCCCGTTGAATGTGCATAACGCGCCCAATTTCAGCTCATGATGCGATGGCGTCCGCTTCGGCTGCGCCCTCCGGGGACAAACCCAGTTTGTGCTGGAGATCGAGCAGATACTTCCGGTCTGCGTCACTCATCCCTTCGATTGCGGCCCGGGACGCAAGATAGAATTCCTCGGCGGTTTCCTCGTCATCGACCTGTGCCAGAAGTTCGTCGAGCGGCTTGGGGTTCGCGATTTCCCGCTCCATCGTGGCACGCTCGTCGGGCGTCGCGTCGGCCTCCTGGATGGCCTGAACGATCCGGCCGCGTTCGTCCTGCGACAGCGATCCGTCGGCGTAGGCCGCCGTGATCATCGCCCGGATCATCAGAAGGGCCTTGTCTTCGCTGAACCGCTCGGCCGCCGCTTGTCCGTCGTGGAGATCCTTCTCGTCCGGCTCACCGGCAGTGTTCCCGCTCGCTGCGGACCCGCTCGACGGAGAGTCGGTTCCGCCGGCGAGAAACTCATTCGCCGTGTCGCGGAGCTTGTCCATCAGGCCACCACCACCAGCGTGAGTGCTTTGCGCACCCACATGTTGCGCCCCGGTCTGCCCGGTCTGTCGCGACTGGCTGTCACGGTAGGCCTGGTAAGCCATGTATCCAAGCCCGGCGAGGCCCAGCTTGCCTCCGAGGCCGCCCCGTCTCCGGCGGCGCGACCCCAGAAGGCCGAGGGCGGATGCTGAGCCCAGGGCCCCGCTGCGGCGCCCGCGCCCAGCCATCCTGGTCGCCAGCATCGTGCCGAGAATACGCTTCATACTCATGATTGTCTCCTGTGGTCGCAGGTTGGGGCAGCAGATCTCAGAACGCCCCGGGGAAGGGATTATTCCACTCTCTCCGTCGCTAACGTGCCGGAACATCAATCGTTCCAACCTGCTTTCGTGCAAGCCAGGCACCTCAGCTCTTCTCTCGACCTCAGACCAGTGGCCGAGACAAGCGGTTGGGCATATTGGTAAATCAATGGCAGCCTGAACTTTGACGACGCAGGTGCCTGTAGCGAAATCACACCTTCCGCCCTCTCCACCCGTCCACGGCTCTGACCGGGGCAAAGTTCCGGTCCGTCGACATGCTGCGGTCGCCATGCGGCAAAGCCAAGTCCGTGTCCCGCCCACTCTTCTGACTTCTGAGGAATTTGGAGGTGCCCCACAGATTGAGTAAGAGCAGCGAACGGCGTGCAGGTCCGCAACATATCGGCCGGTGCGCTCCCCCACCTGGACCACCTGCCGCACCGGCGAAGATTGGTTTTGACCCCGTACCGCCAGGATGGACGGAAGTGATCGCCGGTGGACGGCGGAACCTCCGATGCCGCTCTGTGTTTCTGAACAGGCGTCGAGTCCCTGAACCCACCACGACGCGAAACGGCAGGAGGCCGCCGGCTCTGCGAGCCCTGCATCCGCGACGACATGAGAGAGCGCGGAGCCATGACAGGCGCGCTGACGGGCGAAGTGGTTGCCCGAGACGATGACTGGCGGTGCCATCGGCCGTCGCGGCATCTGCTGCGATGATCCGACCTGCCTCAGTCAAGCCCGGGGAGGAGGCGAGCAAAATGGAAAGAGAACCCACAAGCGCGCTCAGCGAGGTTCTGGATCAGCTTGAGAGTTCAGCACACGGTGACAGCATTCGCGTCGAGGACGTCATCGAAAAGTTGGGGCGAAAATCTTTCTCTTCACTGATGCTGGTCTTTTCGCTGATCTCCACCTCGCCGGCGAGCGCCATACCCGGGATCACGGCAACTGTGGCCGCGATCACGTTCATCCTCGTGGTGCAGATGATAGCCGGGCGGAACTGTCTCTGGCTGCCCCGATTTATCACACAGCGCCACATGTCGACAGCCAGACTCTGCAAGGGGATCGGATGGCTGCGCCGCCCGGTGCATTTCGTGGAACGCTTTCTGAAGGCGCGCCTGACGTTCCTTTTCCACCGGCCATGGCTTTGGCTGCCGCTCGGCCTGATCCTGCTGCTGACGCTGTTCATGCCGTTCATGGAGATCATTCCCACGTCGGGCTCCATTGCCTCGGCCGTCATCGCGCTCTTTGCCGCCGGGCTGCTCACGCGCGACGGAGCGCTGGTCGTGCTGTCGCTCGCCGTGCTTCTTACCGTGCCGATAGCGGTCTGGTATTTCGGCTTCGCGGCCTGAGCGGGATACCTGCCCTGACCGCGGAAAATCCGGTTGTTCACGGCAGGCACACTGAACGAGATTTCGCTGATGCGAAGACCGGAGGCATGCGGCGAAGGCCCGGCAGAAGCATGGTTCAAAATGCATATTCCAATTTCGTCGGGAGCTTTATGGCCTCCATGCCCTTCGCGGCAGGACCTCACCCCGTGACCGGCATTATTTGCCGCGAAGAGCAGGCATTCAGGGATGTCTTTTGACGAATAACGCAACGGATATCATCCATCCTAAAAGCATCCCGGCAAGACCGCGTTCGTAGCCGCCGTCCCACTGTTGCGGTACAAGAAAAAATACAGGCACAAAGACGATCCAGGCGAGAGCAAACCACAACCCGCGGCGGGCAAACCGGATGTCGAGGGCCCTGAGTGACGGCAGGACGAGCAATGCCGCCACGGCAATCATGCCACCGAGCGTATAGACGGCGTAAATATGGATATCTGCTCCACGATTTTGTGTCCCTGCATATTGGTTAAAGAAGGCAATCGCTCCGATCGCCGGACTGA
>NZ_JBMERN010000170.1:0-6224 GCF_049310965.1 Loktanella sp. DJP18
CCATGAAGGGCATGACGACGATAAGAGCGCCATCGCGCAAAGCGAGGCCGGGCACCGCATTGTGAATTGGCATGCCGATCATGGTATTTGAATTAAGATATAGAATTTCCGCCGCACTGACATTGTGAAACAATATGATGCCTTTAGCGTCGACTGCGAGGACACCAAGAGGTGCGTTTTCAATGATAAAACGGAACATTCTATACCCCAGGTCGAAAATATCGAACTTCACGTCTGGGCAACGTTGCCTCAGCAAGTGATGAGAACGTGTGGCGTAGCTTAGCTTGACGTCAATCAATAGCAAGTCCTAATGCACAGGCCAGCTGGATTGGCAATAATATCTGATGCAGCATGTGACAAAATAATAGAATCTTAGACCTGGAATTGATTTCCGCATAATTCAATGGTTGATAATGAACTCTCGGTGACAAGAGGGTCAAGATGAAAACGAGCAACGCAGGTTGCGAAGTAGGTGTTTCCTAATAATATTTTGAACAACCCGTCGGCTTGTGGTTGCTGGATCGGACTGAGGTGGTTTGCCGCGAGATTGCATCCTTCCACATGACGATCGGATTGACGTGGTGGCCGCCAACATCTGCCCGACTGCCAACAAAGCAGCGCACGGTGATTGCGCCGTCATGGCTGTCGAGTAATTTGGCCGGTCGCCTCAGCGGCTCGGATAGGACGAATGAGTAACGATGTCACACTTTTGATAAAGAAGATGGGGCAGATGTGTCGATGGCTAATACAATCTGCCAGCGCAGAAAAAAACGTTGCGTATCATGTCCCCTGCGAACCCATGAAGTTTTGCGCTATAAAGGTTGAGCAGCAAGATCCTTTGCGTTCTCATGAATAATATCGATAGCAGACAGAGTTCAAACAAAGCCGGGTTGCGGATGCCCTTCCATCTTATCGAAGCCCCATTCTCTGGCCGAACGACAGATCATCGGTCTGCCAGCCATGCACGTTGTGCAGGCTTTCCGCCGCCGACTTAGGACCTCGAGGATGAGATCGATCCCATTGCCGGGGTCGTGCGGCATCCATCTCGACCTTCTGGTGGCGTGTCGAAAGCAATTGCGACTGGGATGTCGGCATCCGGGACGGTGCATCATCGCTATCGATTGTGCCGGCAGGCGCCGGCCGGGTCGTGCTGTGCTGGCCGTCGTCGAGGGGGCGGTAACTGCGAAGATCCTGCGCATGCGTGATCTTGCCTGCGTGCGTGCCATTTGCTTTCACCCTCGACCTTGATGCGGTGCAGTCGTACAGCAAGAGCAATAGACCGTTGGAGCCACGATACGTGATGTTCACACCAGTTTCTTCGGCCGGCGCGGTAGCGCGCTGAAGTCGGGCACCGCCCAGTTCAAACCGACTAGACGCGACTGGCACTCGAAGAACCCGGGTGTCGGCCGTCGCACAGCATACGCGCGACAAGGTGCGCCTGTTCTCCGCATGTTGCGAGTGTGCTCTTGCAGCTCTGGCAGGTCAATCATGTAGCCGTCTCGAATCGCAGTCGTTTCGTCAAATCAGGTCGAATGCACTATCGTTATTGGCAAGATCATGCGCGGGGGAATCGTTTTCGAAGCCTCAGGGTGCCCCCGAACCAATAAGATCGTGCCGCGAAATAAACCTCTGACACGGCCCGTCTTGTTACAAAACTGTCGTATATATTTTATCTAACCGTCGTAGTCGCGGACTATCGACGCGGTGAGGTCGGCCGATCAGACCCTAGATAAAATCCGGAGATACCATGTCCCTTTCCAAGCTTTCCACTTCTGCGCTGGCAATCCTTGCCGTGTCGGCAACCGCAGCCGCGGCGCAAAGCCGCCAGGAAATCCGCGTCGTCGGTTCGTCCACCGTGTTTCCCTATAGCCAGGCTGCTGCAGAGCAGTTCGCCAACAACACCGGCGCACCGTCACCGATCGTCGAATCGACCGGCACAGGCGGTGGCATGCAGTTGTTCTGCGGCGGCATCGGCGAAAGCCACCCGGACCTGACCGGTGCGTCGCGCGCCATGACGGCGTCCGAATACGAACTGTGCCAGACCAACGGCGTCACCGACATCTCGGAAGCGCTGATCGGTTACGACGGCCTGTCCATCGCCATCTCGCGCGAGAACGCCACCGAGTGGGATCTGACGTTGGCCGAAATCTATCAGGCGCTGGCAGCGCAGGTGCCCGTGGACGGCGAGTGGGTCGACAACCCCTACACGATGTGGTCCGAAATCAACCCTGAACTGCCCGAAACCGCGATCTTGGCGTACGGCCCGCCGCCGACGTCCGGCACCCGCGACGCCTTTGTCGAACTGGCGATGCATGCCGGCTGTGAAGAACTGCCCTACGTTCAGGAAGGTGACTTCGACGGCGACTGGGTGGACGAGAACTGCTCGCGCATGCGTCAGGATGGACCCTTTGTGGAAGCCGGCGAGAACGACAACCTGATCGTGCAGCGTCTGACGGCCGATGCGAACGCAATGGGTATCTTCGGCTACTCGTTCCTGTTCGAGAACATGGACACGCTGAAGCCGGTTCACATCAACGGCGTGGAACCGAATGCCGAGACGATCGGTGACTTTTCGTACCCGATCTCGCGCCCGCTGTACTTCTACGTCAAGAACGCACACCGTGGCGTGATCCCGAATCTTCAGGAGTTCGTCGAAGAATTCGTGTCCGACGACGCGCTGGGCGCTGACGGCTACTTCGTCGAACGCGGCATGGTCGCTCTGGGTGAAGAGCAGCTGGCAGAAGTCCAAAGCACGGTGACCGACGCCGCGAACATGGACGCCAAGACCGAATAAGCCATACCGGCTCTTTCAAGCCCGACGCAGGTTCTGCGTCGGGCATTCTCATTCTCCATCAGGACTTGCGGCACATGACGACTTTCGCCTTTGCACTCCTTCTTGTCGCGTCGCTGCTTGGCTATGCGTGGAACCGACAGGCGGCGACGGCCTTGCGCGATGGCGGTCAGCCGCTGCACTCTCTGAGCGGCTTTCACGGCCTGTATTCTCTGCTGAGCGTCTTCATTCCCGTCTTCGTCCTTATCCTGCTCTGGCTGGCGTTTCAGGGCAGCGTGATCGACCGGTTGGTCACATCGTCGCTTGCATCCGAAAATTACGGCGCACTCGAAACCGGGCCGCGGCAGCTTGTGCTGGCTGAAGTCAAATCGATCGCCGGCGGTCAGGTTTTCGGCACGCCAGAGGACTGGAAGCTGGCCGCTGCCGACCGTCTGAACGGCCTTCGCACGTTGTCAGCGTGGTTATTGGTGGCCGCCGTCGCCGCCCTGTCCATCACGCAGGTGGTGCGCGCCCGACGTCATGTCAGCGCCGACTTTCGCGCGCGTCAGGGCGCGGAACGCCTGGTCCTGGGGCTGATGCAGTTCTGCGCCATCTTTGCTGTCTTCGTCACGCTCGGCATCGTGTTCTCTCTCACGTTCGAGACGATCAAGTTCTTTCGGATGGTCCCCCCGATGGAGTTTCTCTTCGGCGTGAACTGGGAACCCCAGATCCCGATCCGTGCCGATCAGATCGCCGGTGCCGGAGCCTTCGGCTGGCTGCCGGTGATCCTCGGAACGCTCGTCATCACCGCGATTGCGATCATCGTCGCCGTGCCCACGGGTCTGCTGACCGCGATCTACCTGAACGAATTCGCAAGCAGCCGCGCCCGCGCCATCATCAAGCCGATCCTCGAGATCCTTTCAGGCATCCCCACCATCGTCTACGGCTTTTTCGCGGTTCTTGTCGTGGCGCCGGCCATGCGTGAATTCGGTGCCGACCTGGGCCTGGCGATCTCGCCCAATACCGCACTGGCCGCAGGCAGCGTGATGGGTGTCATGCTGATCCCCTTCATCTCATCCTTCGCGGATGACGCCCTGTCGGCCGTGCCGCAGTCGTTGCGCGACGGCGCGCTGGCGCTAGGGGCCACCCGCGGAGAGACCATGCTGAATGTCCTCTTTCCCGCCGCCATCCCGGGTATCGTGGGGGGCGTCCTGCTGGCCGTCAGCCGCGCCATCGGCGAGACCATGATCGTGGTGATGGCCGCTGGCCTGATCGCCAACATGACCCTCAATCCGCTGGACAGCGTGACCACCGTGACCGTGCAGATCGTCACCTTGCTGATCGGCGACACGTCCTTCGACAATCCCAAGACACTCGCCGCCTTCGCGCTTGGCATGATGCTGTTCCTCGTGACGCTGGTGATCAACATCTTCGCGCTGCGGATCGTCCGCAAATACCGCGAAATCTACGATTAGGGCAGGTTCCATGACCGACATCACGACAGGTACGACCGGCAAGGCAAACGCCGGGATCATCACCGCCGGGCTCGCGCGTCGCAAGCGCAAGGAAGGCATCCTGAAAGGCCTCGGGATCGCCGCGATCTCGTTTGCGTTTCTCGTGCTGGGCATCCTGCTGTTGACGCTGGTGTCGACCGGCTACAAGGCTTTCACGCAGACTCACCTGACGATGGACGTCTACATCGACCCTGCCGTCGTGTCGGCCGAGGAACTGCCCCGCGGCGACTTCGACGATCTGCTTGAAAACACCCTGGTCGCGATGTTCCCCGATGTGGAATCCGCGTCAGAGCGGCGTGCGTTGCTGCGGATCTTCTCGAATGGGGCGCAGTTCACGTTGCGTGACCGCATCGTGGCGAACCCCGACCTGATCGGACAGACCGTCAGCCTGAACGTCCCGGTCGCCGACACCTTCGATCAATTGAACAAGAATCTCATCGACCGCGACACCCCGGCCGAGTTCCGCAGGCTCACGGATCAGGAGATCGCGTGGTTCGACGCACTCGACGCGGCGGACATGATTTCGAACCCGATCAACTTCGGCCTGATCACCAACGCCGACAGCCGTTTTCCGGAACTTGCCGGACTGAAGGGCGCATTGGTCGGCTCGTTCTGGGCCTTGCTGACCTGCTTCCTGATCTCGTTCCCCGTTGGCATCGGGGCGGCGATCTACCTCGAGGAATTTGCCCCCAAGAACAAGATCAGCGACATCATCGAGGTTAACATCAACAACCTTGCCGCGGTGCCTTCGGTGGTGTTCGGCCTGCTGGCGCTGGCCGTCTTCATCGGCTGGTTCGGCATGCCCCGCTCTGTGCCTTTCGTCGGCGGCCTGACGCTTGCCCTGATGACGATGCCCACCATCATCATCGCGACCCGCGCCGCGCTCAAGGCGGTGCCACCGTCCATCCGAGAGGCCGCGATGGGTCTCGGGGCGTCGCATCAGCAGGTCGTATTCCAGCATGTCGTGCCGCTCGCGATGCCCGGCATCCTGACCGGCACGATCATCGGTCTGGCACAGGCGCTGGGTGAAACTGCCCCGCTGCTTCTGATCGGGATGAATGCCTTCATCACCTCTGCCCCGTCGGGTCCGTTCGACAGCGCCACGGCGCTGCCTACGCAGATCTTCATCTGGGCCGATAGCCCGGAGCGCGGCTTCGTGTCACGCACCTCGGCCGCCATCCTCGTGCTGCTGACCTTCCTTGCCTTGATGAACGGCATCGCGATCTATCTGCGGCAGAAGTTCCAGCGCAAATGGTAACGGTCTGCCGCCGGGTCGATGGCCCCGCCGGCAGACCTCGGCTGATCGGCTACTCCTCCCGGAAGGCTCGTTCGAACTGGTCGATCAGGGGCCGTGCGAAGTACGCGGCGGCGGTCTGTTCCTGCGTCGAGAGATAGACTTCGGCCGGCATGCCCGGCATCAGGGCAAGGTCGTCCAGACGCGCCAGTTCGGTCTCCGAGATTTTCAGGTACCCGGTATAGAACGGCTCTCCGGTCTGGGGCGATACCGTCGTCGCCGGCGATATGTGTGAGATCGTGCCGACGATCTCGGGTGTCGTGCGATGGTTGAACGCCGAGAACTTGATGCGCGCCACCTGGTTCAGATAGACCTGATCGATGGACGTCACCGGAAGCTGCACCTCGACGCGCAGCTCTGCCGACTTCGGCACGATCGTCGCCAAAACCTCGGCCGGGGTAATGACGCCGCCTTCGGTGAAGACCGACATTTCGTTGATGCGCCCGGCGATCGGCGCACGGATTTCGGTGCGTGACAGCCGGTCGTTGACGGCGGCGATCCGATCCGACAGTTCCAGAATGCGCGAGTCGATGACGACCAGTTCGCGCTGGGATTCCGTCAGGGCGACCTCTCCAATCGCCAGGATGCGCATCTCGATCTCGCTGATCCGCGACCGCGAGCGGGCGATATTGGCGTCGAGTTCGCC
>NZ_JBMERN010000171.1:0-6195 GCF_049310965.1 Loktanella sp. DJP18
GGTGCAGCGCTACATCGGGCATGGGTCCGTGAAGACGACAGAAAGATATTACTTCCGTTACATCACACAGGAGTAGCAGGTGATCGCCGATGCCGATGGCAATGCCGGACTCTGACTCGACCATCTGAAGACTGATGAAAGCCCGGCCGGAAACGGTGGGGCTTAGTCGTCTCAGGTTAATCGAACCTGTAGTCGCCAATTTTAATTTTGTGCCAGGTCGGCATAGTCGGCGCACGCGGTGACGCATAAAGACGGCATACTATGCCTACTTAATCATCACCCCCTTTTGGGAGTGCATCAGTGCTAAGAGGCGCATCCTCTTTATTTACAAGGGGCAAGTGGCGGAGGGAATGGGTCTGATATCCAACCTTCTCTGGATTCTAAGTTGCTGTTTTTATTACATTGTCCAGCCATCTCGAATCCAGGCTGACGCGAATGGTAATAACTTCCAACACGGTTATTTCTGTTCATCCTTGTCGCGTTGAGCGCGGAAGCCGCACGCCGCACGCCATGAGGCACACCCGCCCCCAAAATGCGATGCAACAAAGATTGCCGAAGTAGAGACGACAGGCATCACTATCAGGGACATGACCACAAGAAGAAGCGAAAGGGCATTCTCGGCGAATTGTTCGACTCTTTAACGCCTGATGCTTGTCGCGCTTCTTCAGTCCTGTGCGTGTCACCATTACGTTCTGGCCCCGTAGGGATCCGTCATGGTGCGGCCCTTCCGTGCGGATCCTTACTGGAGGTCAGATGGACAATCAACCGTGAGGCGGATCGGTCAACTTGCGTCGGCACTGGTCATCCAGAGTCGCCGGAACGAAACGCTGAAGAGACGCGTTCGTTGATCAGCTGCTCGCGGTCCAAGAGGAACTCTCCGATGTGCCAATGCCGGATAAACCGTCGCGCGATGCTCGGCCTTTCAGCTGTCGCGGCGCTGCCGCTGCTGGCCGGATGCGACGACGTCGATCTGGTGTCCGACGAAACGGTCGAGGCGATGGGCCTGGAAGCCTGGGCAGACATCCGGCGGTCGTCTCCGGTTGCGGCGAACGATGATCTGCAGGCAGCGCTGAACCAAGTGTCGACGGGACTTCTGCAGGCAGCCAACGAGGTGCCGGATGCATGGGAGGTCCTCGTCTTTCGCGGACCCGAGATCAATGCCTTCGCACTGCCGGGACGCAAGATCGGCGTCTATGAGGGGATGTTCGGGGTAGTGGCGAACGAGGATCAGCTTGCCGCCATCGTCGGGCACGAGATCGGGCACCTACAGGCGGAACACAGCCAGGAACGCATGAATGCTCAGGTCGCGAAGGGGTGGGGGTTGCGCGCCCTGTCACTGGTCCTGCAACTGGGCGAAGTCGAATACGCCGCCGAGATCGCCGCAGCGCTGGGGATCGGCGTCCAATACGGTCTGGTCTTGCCCTACTCGCGTCGGCAGGAACTCGAGGCCGATCGACTGGGGCTACTCACGATGGCCGGAGCGGGTTTCCGTCCGGAGCAGGCAGTGGCGCTATGGCAGCGGATGGACGCAGCAATATCGGACCGTGCGCCGGAGTTCTTGGCGACGCACCCAGCGCCTCAGTCACGGATCGCCGAGATCGAGGCGATGCTGGCAGAGCTACGCTAATTCCGTCGCTAGCCACGGCATCCTCCGCAGCGCGCATCTTCTGCGCGAAGGTCAGCGTACACGAGACGTCTGGCGCACCATATCCTGTCTGGCCTTATGACCGGCGATAGCCCTCAGGTGGTTAATCTCACTAACGACAACGAAGATGACCTCTGTATTCGCCCGCCAACCGGTAATGTGAAGTAATTCTTCAGGATTTTTGGTGAGAGTCTCATGTGTCAATATGGCGTCTTGGCCTGCCACGAAGTCTGAGGTCAATGCGCTCGGCAGCACCAGAACCTGATCTGGGAACTGAAGGGTAGGTCACGGGCTAAATGACATCAGATGTCAGACCCGGCACGACCCACAGAGTGTCCCTATTCCCTTGGAGACCCTAATGTGGCATTTCGCTGTCAAGCCAAGATCTCAAGCCAAGGACCTCCTCAATGTCTGAATTGTTCGCGCTAGCACAAAGCCCAGAAGTTTGGGTTGCACTGATTACCTTGATAGTAATGGAGGTGGTGTTGGGGATCGACAACCTCATCTTCATCTCGATCCTGACGAATAAGCTGCCGCCAGAGAATCGGGAGCGTGCACGTAAAATCGGCATTGGTTTGGCGCTAGTCATGCGACTTGGTCTTCTAGCTACCGTCGCTTGGATCGTGCAGTTAACCCAACCGGTATTTACAGCGTTCGGTGCTGAAATTTCCTGGAAGGATATGATCTTGATCGCAGGTGGTTTGTTCCTCGTATGGAAAGCTACCAGGGAAATTCATCATGCGATGGACCCGGCCCATGATACCGACAGCCCCGTAACCGCTCACAGGGCTATCGCGTTTGGAAATTTGAGCGCGAAGAGGGCGAACGGAGCGTGAACTTTTGGGCTCTCTCGCTGCGTTCGTGGTCAGTTTTCGATGATTTTCGACCTCTACGTGACGAGACATACCCAAACGCGATTCCCCTGTAACCGCTCAGGCAGTCTCATCCTTTGCTGGAGCCATCGGGCAAATCCTCGTACTTGATTTGGTTTTTTCGATTGACTCGATCATCACAGCGGTTGGCATGACCGAACATATCGAAATTATGATCATTGCTGTCGTTGTCACGGTGATACTAATGCTAGTAGCCGCTACGCCTTTGGCTAATTTTATCGAGCGCAACCCCACAATCGTGATGTTGGCACTTTCATTCTTGCTGCTAATCGGTACCACCTTGATTGCGGAAGGCATGGGTTTTCACGTTCCAAAGGGTTATATCTACGCCGCAATGGCATTCTCGGCAGTGGTTGAAATCTTGAACATGTGGGTCCGAAACCGGCGGACGCGGAGAAAACCGGGGCCTGGGCACTGAGAGACATTAGGACAATGACCCCACCATTAGCTTCGGGGAAAATTGAAATTTAGCGTCCGGATTTTGTCAGGCTTGACAGGAATGCTGCGCGCGGGCTTTGGGATATACAAAGGCTGGCAACAGTAAACCGGGTCGCTGCTGTAAGCGACATGAAAAAGCCTTCATTGCATGCGACGGGTCATACAAATGATCCGCTGCGTGCTGATCACGCGCGACGACTTCTTCCATGAAAAGATGAAAACCATGAACAATCGCGTGCGTAAGACAGCGATGTCAACCATGACGGCGATGCCTATCCTTCTGGCTCTCCCGTCGATCGGCGCATCACAGGAGCTCGAGAGCTTTGCCGTTATTGCGGGACAATCTATCACAAATACCGGTCCTACGACAATTATCGGCAACATCGCCCTCAGTCCCGGAATATCCTACACGGGTTCGGGCAGCGTGACGCAAATCGGTGAGCGGTTCATCGGAGATGCCGTCGCGATCGGTATTCAGAACGATCTGACGACGCTATATACCTACCTCGCGAGTCGTCCTGTTTCGACAGGCGGAAATCTGACTGGGAAGGATCTCGGTGGTCAAACGCTCAAAGCGGGTGTCTACAACTACGATACCTCAGCCGGGCTTTCGGCAAACCAGACCCTGACGTTCGACGCTGAGGGCAATCCAGATGCCATTTTCATAATCAATGTCGGATCCACCCTGACGGTGGGCAGCGGCGCAAAGGTTGTCCTTCGGAACGGTGCCCAGGGCGGCAATATCTTTTATCGGGTCGGCAGCTCTGCCACTCTGAACACCTCGTCCGATCTTGTCGGGCAGGTCGTCGCCCTGACCAGCATCACAATGAACACGGCTGCCCGGCTTGACTGTGGTGCGGCCTTTGCACGGAATGGCTCCGTCACGCTCGATACGAATACTATCGGTCTTTGCGTGCTAGAAGGTGCTGGCTTTGACGATGTCGTCGACGGTGGTACGGACGTCGAACCACCAGTCGCAGGCAGGCCGGATGTCGATTCTCCTGTCGTGGGCGGTCCGGTCCCTGAAATTCCGGTCGGTGAAAGTCCGACAGACGAAAGCCCAGTCGACGGTGGTCCCGTTGTGGAGGCACCCGTGGACGGAACTCCCGTCACGGATGGCGGCGAGCCTGGCCCCGCCCTGACCGGCAACGCGCTTGATCTCGCGATCGCTCTCGCTGAGTTTGTAGCGGAAGGCGGAGTTCTTCCGGTCGGCATTGCCATTTTACCTGCAACACAAGGTCTGGACGAGCTGTCAGTCAGCCTCGGTCAGCTCACCGGCGAAGTCTCGACTGGCATCGTGCCAATCGGACTGCAGTCCATAAATACGTTCATCGATACGGTGATGCAGCAGACCACGACAACCGGTCGTGGGGGGACTATTCCGCCCTTGACACCTGGTGTTCCAGCCCAACCTATTGCCCCGAAAAGTCCGCAGCTTCCCGTGGGTCAGGTGCCGAACCGCTCTGCCGAGGACCAGCTGCTGAAATATGGTCCGGCACCTGTTCTAGCAGCCCCTGCTCCTATCATGCCTGAGGACGTTCCCACATTGGCAGCGACATGGGATATCTGGGCTTCGGCGTATGGCGCTCGCCGCGAAATCGATGGCGATGTAGCAATCGGCTCTCATGACCTGACACTTGACACGAAAGGGCTGGCATTTGGCGTCAACGTTTCACCTGACCTGAACACGCGCATCGGTCTTGCTTTTGCCATCGACAACGGCAGTTTCGCGCTGGCTGACGGGTTTGGCGATGGTTCAAGCGAAGGACTGCTGGTTGCACTTTATGGCCGAACGGCATTCGACAAGGTTTATGTCGAAGGAGCCCTCGCCTATGGGCGCAATGAGTTCTCAACCCATCGCCGCGTGACCATCGCCGGTGAGGATAACTTTGTCGGTGAGGGCACCTCCGAGACCGTCGCAGCTCACGTCGAAGCTGGCTACCAAATGGGCCTTATCACCCCCTTCGTCGCCGTCCGGGCGACGAGGCTGACGCTGCCGGCTTATGCAGAGCAAACCACGGAAGGCGCGTCCACCTACGCCCTGAGTTACGACGAACAGACGGCGAAGTCACTGCGCTCTGAGATCGGGGTTGAGGTCAATCTCGCAGGCCGCGACAATGCCGCGCTCAGCCTGCGTGCCGCCTGGGCGCATGAGTTTGCGGACGTCGATCCAACGCAGACATCACTTCAATCGGTTCCCGGTGTCTCATTCCCGGTCAGCGGTGCAGTCGCAGACAGGAACTCTCTGATCCTCTCGTCGACGGCTGTATTTGGCGAAACTACAGGGTTCTACGCCGGGGCCGGCATCAACGCGGAATATTCGCAGAACGCAGGGGCTTATGGCGGCGCACTGACCGTCGGGTATCGCTGGTAAGGCCCTGTGTCTGCGTATCTGAGGCTTGGGCAATGCCAAGTGGCCGTTTAAACAGGTTGGGGTATTCAAGCTGGGCAGCGTAGGGCGCTACGTCGTCGGAAGCGGAGCCCCTCCCTTTTCGACGGCGGCTGTTCCTCTTCCTGAAGGCATTTTGCTGTTCGGCGCAGCAGTTCGATGCCTGACGACCTGGTAGCGGCGCGCCTCCACCCAACGGCATCGATCGTTCCAAACTGGTTTCAAATGAACCACAGAAAGGGAGGCATTCATGTCAGAGGTTATCATGTTGGCGGTTGATTTGGGTAGGAATACTTATCGCCGAAGACTATGCCAGAAAATGCTATGATCTCGGACAGCATTTCAGACGCGAGTAGCTAACGAACCTGCCCTATTTGTGACGGCAACAGAGTGTTTCCACCGCAATTCCGACAAGAGTTCTCCCATATCGGAGCCGATACCGCTGTTGGCACAAGTCAGACGGAGCGTCCGAAAGTGAATGAAAACGATCGCAAGACCAATTCGCGGAACGCGGATGCAGTACTTGCCCTACCCTCACCAGAAGCATTGCAGAGCCGCCACAAAAGGTCGCAAATTACTCTGCTTTCCTTCGGCTGTGTGCTAATCACCGGGCTCATCGTTCTTTTCGGATAGAATGCCTGACGGCCTCTTTGTCCATTCAGCGTCTGCTACCAGACGGACGCGATCATCGTCGTCCCGGTGCAGCGGCCGCGAATAGCTGCGTCTATGCAGCCCTTGCCCAGGTTGTGACGGCAACTGAGTGTTTCCACTGCAATTCTGTCAAGTATTCTCCCATTTGGAAGCCCGTACCTGACCTCCGTTGTTCACTA
>NZ_JBMERN010000172.1:0-6056 GCF_049310965.1 Loktanella sp. DJP18
GTCCATGCTCGCACAACCCGGAACATGCGAAAAGCCCCGGCGTGACCGGGGCTTTTGCATGGGTCTGGTGATGGATCAGAAGCGGTAGCCGACCGATACGCCGATCGCGACTGCGTCGTTTTCGGCAAAGACGGTGCCAGCCGCATCCGTTCCTTCGCCGAAGGTGATGTATTCGACGCCGCCCGTGACCTTGATGGGACCGGTGGTGTAGGTTCCGCCAAAGCCGTAGGCCGTCGACCCGTCGGTGGGTGCCAGACGCGACAGGGTATCGCCATTGCCGGGTTCATGCGTGACACGCACGAAGCCCGAAAGGCTGTCGCTGAACTTGCGGCCCACGCCGATGCGATAGGTTGTCGAATCGGTATCGACGCCCGTCACCTCGTCGCCGGTCAGTGTGGCATAGCCGTCCGGGCGGACATGCCAGTCGGACCAGGTCGCATGCCGGATGGACCCGAAGACAAGCGTGTCCGTGGCGACGCCGGACTGGAAGTCGAGCGTGTAGACGTCGGGCATCGAGATGTCGGTCGGGCGGGTGCCGGAAATACCGGGAATGGCCGCGAAGGTCTCGGTCGCATTAAAGCTGTGAGTGTAACCCGATTCGTAGGTCAGAGCGACGCGCAGCGCGATTTCCGGACGTTCGTAGGCGGCGCCGATGATGTAGCTGGTCTGCCGGTCCTTGTCGGTCTGCGCGGTGTATCTGAATGGACCATCGACCGGGTCGGTGCTGGCTAGGATCGCCTGCGTCCGGCCGGCACCCGCCAGATCGCCGCCGCCAGCCTGTGCCTGCGCGATGCTCGACCCGAGCAGCAGGCTGGGGATCACGATGTTGGCTTCGGATTCGATGCTGCGTGCACCGCCGTAGATGCTGATGTTCGGCGTGGCTTTGTATTTCATGACGATGGAGGTGCCGATCGAGTTCCACTCGGCGGCCAGACCACGGTAAAGGCCCTGCGGGTAAGACGCATCGGCACCGAACGGCTGATTGACGTAGAGACCAAGTGCGAGGCGGTCGTTCAGGTCATACTTCAGCGATCCCGAGAGGGTGCTGAAATCTTCCGACATGGTGCCGGTCCCGGACTGACCGGTCACCGCCGTTGCTGCCGCCGTGTATTCACCCGACACGCGCGGGCTGACGTTCGCGTATGACAGTTCGACGTAGTTCCCGACCTCGAACAGGGTGCCGTAGTTGGTCAGAGTGCGATCGATGCCGGCGGCGCTGGCCGCGGTCGTTGTCAGCAGCAGGGCCGCCGTCAGTGTCAGTTGTCTTGTCATGTCTCCATCCCCATCATTAATCGTTATCCTCTCCATGACGTTGCAGGGACGGGGGTTAACGGTCAATTAATGACGCGGCGTCAGACCGGCGCGACAGGGGATTCTGTGACCTCTTTGCCGACAGGCCATCAGACGCGAGGGGCCTGACCCCGCGTGATGTTGAGGTAGTTGCCGCCAAAGATCAGGGCGGCACCAAGCAGGATGTAGGGATCGATGACCTCTCCGTAGACCAGCGCGCCGACGATGGCGATGGCGGGCAGGCGGACGAAGTCGATGGGCATGACGACGGATGCCGGTGCCAGCGACAGGGCAGTCGTCAGGCAGAAGTGCGCGAAAAGGCCCGCGCAACCGATCAGGACAAGCCAGGGAAGGGTGGTCGCATCGGGCAGGGCCATGTCGCCGTCGAAACCTGCACAGATCAGGCCGAACAAGGCCTGCATGGTGGTCAGGTAGAACAGGATGCAGGTGATCGACTGGGTCCGTGTCAGCCTGCGGGTGAAGATCGCCGAAAATGCGAAACAGACCGCGCACAGCGCCGCCGCGATCAGCCCCGGAGAGACGGAGGCGCTGCCGGGGCGGGTCACGACCAGCACGCCGACGAAGCCGATCAGTGCTGCCAACATGCCGATCCGGGTCATCCTCTCGCCCAGCAGCAGCGGCGACAGCAGCAGCGCCCAGATCGGCGTGGTGAACTCTAGCGCGAAAACCTGTGCCAGCGGTATGACCGCGATGGCAAAGAACCACAGGTTCTGCCCGGTAAAATGTGCGATGTTGCGGACGGCATGCAGGCCGAGTTGCTGCGTGTTGACCTGTCGCCATGTGCCGGACAAACCCGCGACGACAACGACGATCGCGATACCCAACAGGCTGCGGTAGGTCATGATTTCAAAAGTATCGAGGGCGAAGCTGACCTGACGACCCGCAATCGCCATCGACGTGAAGGAGAAGATCGCGCCGATCATCCAAAGACAGGCCCGCAGGGTGGGCGTCATGCGTCGGTCACGGCAGGTTCATGCGGAGGTAAGTGAATAACGTGCAGCCCTGTGCTGGCCGTCGCCGAAATACCATCTGCATCGCAGCTGGCGCGGAGACCATCGGATCGGTGGGACAGCTCGGCCATCAAATGGGCCGGATGGATCATTCCCATTCGATGGTGCCCGGCGGTTTGCTGGTGATGTCGTAGGTCACGCGGTTGATGCCCTGCACCTCGTTGATGATGCGGGTCGCCGTCTCGCCAAGAAAATCGTGGGTAAAGGGGTAATAGTCCGCGGTCATGCCATCGACAGAGGTGACGGCGCGCAGCGCGCAAGCAAAATCATAGGTGCGCCCGTCGCCCATGACGCCGACGGTGCGGACGGGCAGGATCGCGACGAAGGCCTGCCAGATGTCGTCGTACAGCCCGTGCCGCCGGATCTGGTCGATGAAGACGGCATCGGCCTTGCGCAAGATTTCCAACTTTTCACGCGTGATCTCTCCCGGACAGCGAATCGCAAGGCCGGGGCCGGGAAAGGGATGGCGACCGATGAAGCTGGGCGGCAGGCCAAGTTCGACGCCCAGCGTGCGGACTTCGTCCTTGAACAATTCCCGCAGGGGCTCGACCAGCTTCAGACCCATCTTTTCTGGCAGGCCACCGACGTTGTGGTGGCTCTTGATCGTGACGCTTGGCCCGCCGCTGAAGGATACCGATTCGATGACATCGGGGTACAGCGTGCCTTGCGCCAGAAACTCTGCACCTTCGATATCGTTGGCGTATTTCTGAAAGACATCGATGAAGAGGCCGCCGATGATCTTGCGCTTGGTTTCCGGGTCGGAGACGCCTTCCAGCTTGCCAAGGAACAACACTGATTCGTCCGCGTGGATCAGGTTCAGGTTGTAGTTGTCGCGGAACATGGTGACGACCTGTTCCGCCTCGCCCTGACGCAGCAGGCCGTGATCGACGAAGACACAGGTCAACTGGTCGCCGATCGCCTCGTGCAGCAGGATGGCAGTGACGGAACTGTCGACACCGCCCGACAGCGCGCAGATCACCTGCTTGTCGCCGACCTGGGCGCGGATCGCCTCGATCGCCTGTTCGCGGTAGGCGTGCATCGTCCAGTCGCCGGTGAATCCGGCCATGCGGACGAAGTTTTCGTACAGTTTCGCGCCGTTCGGGGTGTGATGCACCTCCGGGTGAAACTGGACGGCATAGAATTGGCGCGACACGTCCGCGGTAATCGCAAAAGGCGCGTTGGGCGACGTGCCATAGACCTCGAACCCCGGTGCAATCTCGGAGACGTGGTCGCCGTGGCTCATCCACACCTGCTCGCGTTCGGTCAGGAACCAGCCTTGCAACAGGTCAAGCGCGCCATGCTGCTTGACGAAGGCGCGGCCGAATTCCTTGGTGCCGTGACCGCCCACGACCTTGCCGCCCAACTGCAGCATCATCGTCTGCTGGCCGTAGCAGATGCCCAGCACCGGCACGCCCATCGTGAACACGGCATCCGGCGCGCGGGGCGAGTCTGCGCGGGTCACGCTGTCGGGACCGCCCGACAGGATGATGGCCCGTGGTGCGAAATCCGCCAGGAAGGCGTCGGTGACGTTCTGAAAGGGGTGAATCTCGCAATAGACGTTCAGTTCCCGCAGGCGACGCGCAATCAGTTGCGTGACCTGAGACCCGAAGTCGATGATCAGAAGGCGTTGGTGGTCTGTGATATCCATGGCTTTCGATAAGTCGATTTCGGAGAGGCCGCAATGTCGCTTTCGCCTCAGGTGTGGCGTTTGTCGCTTCTCTGACCTGTCGCGTCTGGCGTATCAGGGGCACCAAGATCAGCGGGAAAGGTGCGGACATGACCGAGGCAGCAACAGCAGGACGCAGGGCACGCGGGGGCGGCGGGGCTGCCAGGCGCGCGGAACGCACCGCCGTCAGCGTGGAGACCGCGAAATACATCGAACGCCATATCCCGAACTTCGAGGTGCTGGACGACGCAGCACTTGAGATCATCGAGCGTAACGCCGAGACCGTCCTGGCGGAGATCGGCGTCAATTTCGTCGACAACCCGGCAGCACTGGACCGCTGGCGTGCTGCGGGTGCCGAGATCGAGGGAGAGCGTGTGCGCATTCCGCGCGGACTGGCCCGCAAGCTGTGCAGCACGGCACCCGCGCAATTCACCCAACATGCCCGCAACCCCGAACGCAATGTGGTTGTCGGCGGCAAGAACCTCGTGCTTGCGCCAGTCTACGGCCCGCCCTTCGTGCGCGATGCCGAAGGTGGTCGCCGCTATGCGACAATGGCCGATTTCGAAAAATTCGTGAAGCTGGGCTACATGTCCAAGTGGTTGCACCACTCTGGCGGCACGGTCTGCGAACCGACGGACATTCCAGTGAACAAGCGGCACCTCGACATGCTGCTGGCGCACATGACGTTGTCAGACAAGCCCTTCATGGGGTCCGTGACGGAACCCTCCCGCGCCAAAGATTCCGTCGAGATGTGCGAGATCCTGTTCGGCAAGGATTTCGTGCGCGACAACACGGTGATGACCTCGCTCATCAACATCAACTCTCCGCTGACGTTCGATTCGATCATGATGGGTGCGTTGGAAATCTTTGCCGAACACAATCAGGCCAGCATCATCAGCCCGTTCATCGTGGGTGGTGCCATGGCGCCGGTGTCGGTCGCCGGCACCCTGACGCAGGTGCTGGCCGAAGTGCTGGCGGGCGTCGCCTACAGCCAGGTGGTACGCCCCGGCACCCCGGTGATCTTCGGTGCCTTCGTGACCTCCATCGACATGAACTCCGGCGCGCCGACCTTCGGCACGCCAGAGGCCGCGCACATCACATATGGTGCCGGGCAACTCGCGCGGCGGCTGGGGTTGCCCTACCGGTCCGCCGGGTCGTTCTGCGGATCGAAACTGCCCGATGCGCAGGCCGCCTACGAGACGTCGAACAGCCTGCAGATGGGCCTTCTGTCCGGCGTGAACTTCATGCTGCACGCCTGCGGCTGGCTGGAAGGCGGGCTTGTCGCCAGCTTCGAGAAATTCGTGATGGACGCCGATCAGCTTGGCACGCTGCACCATTTCGCGCGCGGTGTGGACCTGAGCGAGAACGGTCAGGCGATGGGGGCCATCGCCGAGGTCGGTCCCGGTGGCCATTATCTGGGGTGTGAACACACGCAGTCGAATTTCAAGGCCGCGTTCTGGCGGTCCGACCTGTTCGACTACAAGCCGTTCGAGACCTGGGACGAGGAGGGGGCTCGGGATACGCAGGCGCTGGCGTCGGTCCGTGTGAAAAAGATGATCGACACCTACGTTCAGCCGCCCCTCGACCCGGAGATCGAGGCGCGGTTGCGGGCCTATGTGGCTGACAAGAAGGCGTCGATGCCCGACAGCTTCATGTAGTCAGGCACCACTACGGAACCAGGCGCGGGCGCGCGATCTCTTCGAGGTCGCGCGCCTCGGCCATGATGGCTGTCAGCAGGTCGATATGTCGCACGATTGCGTAGTAGGCTGCGTGGGCCAGCCGCGCTTCGTTCTCGTCGCGCTCCGCCTCCATCAAGGCTGCACCGGGACCGGTCGTGCCGTGCTCTGGCAACAGACGCGCCAGGTCGCGGTCCCGGCGGTATCCGTCGAGCCCAAATCGCGCGGCGCGGACCAGTAATCCCGGCCGTTTCAGTTGTTTGATCTGCGATTGAATATCCTGCATCCCACACGCTCCTGTTCAGTCAAGTCCTATCGACAGGTTGTTACTGACACAACCTATGAGGGTGTTGCGTGATATCGCGGAGTCAAGAACGGTCGCTATCCCGTTGA
>NZ_JBMERN010000173.1:0-5987 GCF_049310965.1 Loktanella sp. DJP18
ATCTGACGCAACCCTCGAACCAAGGCTATCGCGTTTGGAAATTTGAGCGTGAAGATGGCGAACGGAGCGTAAACTTTTGGGCTCTCTCGCTGCGTTCGTGGTCAGTTTTCGATGATTTTCGACCTCTACGTGACGAGACATACCCAAACTCGAATCCTCTGACCCTCGAACGGAGAATGCCGCGGGAGAGGCCGCTAAACCATTCAGCTCACTTCACGATCATGGGGTCTAACAGGCTGCTGAAATAGCTGGAGCAGTGCACTACACCGGCAAAAAGGGGCTATTTTTGTGCTCTCTCGTCGAGCTGACGAAAACCTCTCGGGACCTGCGTCGATGAGCTCCACGAGAGCAGCTTATCAAAAGCCTTTTTCAGCAGCCTGCTAAGGACCAATATGATTCCCATCTGAATTGCGTCTCAGGCGAGAGTTCAGAATCCCTTATCCTATCCGGCGCGAATTTTTTGAAAGTCCTTCGCGCAATATCTTGGCCGTTGCTTCTTGAGAGCATATCAAGCGAAATATTTGCCCAAATATCTCTGTCGTCGCTGGTCCGCGTCTCTGTGCTTGCAAGATATGCCAGATAGGCGAAGCCGTATGCCGCATCCTTCCGGTGGCGCAGCCTGTGGACGCGCGCAGATACCTTCGCCCATAGGGGCTTGCGTGGCATAGCAATGAACGGTAGAATTTTCGCCATCTCTGGCGAATTTAGGCCCCCAAGTTGGGCCAATGCTGTGGGAATGCGGGCATGGTAAATGTGCCGCTTGTATCCCCAATAATGTTCCACAATGTCATTAGCTAACTTTATTTCGCGATCGCGACCTAAGACGTGCCCAATCACGAATTGTTCTATATTAAACACGGGGTCAATCGCCAGCAGAACGCGCATAAGATCTACGGCTTCATCAAGCGCGCCCGACATTGACGGAGGCACGCCGATCAAGCCGGAGTTATACATGAGTGCAGATGGGCGAATGACGTCGGAAAGCCCAATCCCAGGTGCCTTTTCTAGCAGCGCGCCCCAAGTGCCTTGCCCTGCCAGATCGCCATCAATGTCATGCATCACGGCTGATATGTCCGTGATTCTATCGAAAATCCGTGCGGGGTCGCCCATAAATGCCGTGTCTGTATCGACAAAGCAGACTTTGCCACCAAAAAGTCCGAGCGCATGCTTCACCGCGAAAATTTTCGTCGCATGATAGTATGTGCCGCCGAGCGTCCACTCAGAAATTTCTTCCGGTGTCATAACGTAAGTCTGAACGGGTAGACCGTGCCTCTTGTTTTGCTCATCGCAGATCAGTAAAATGTTTGGGGCATCCTTTCCAGCGCCACGGAGCGCGGACATGACGCTGTAACTGAGTTCCAATTGATATTTAGAATCGCTGCCGTAAACTAGATAAAGCAAGGTGCAGTCTGACATTGTTAATAGTTCTTTCATGTTGTCGCTTGCGGCTACCGTTAATGACTGTATGCACGGTGGCAAGGCTGAATTAAGCTACTCGTCGACAATCGGACAGCAAGCAGTAGATTAAATCAGCCGGAAAACTGTCCGATTTTTAGGGAGTGGCTCAGGGAGAGGTGTCTCGGTAAAAGTGAGCATCAGGGATAAAATGGTTTTCTGCACCATAGTAGAATTATGCTGCAAACTCAAACCTGCAACCACAAACTGCGCTGGTGATCCAAGAGGGCGCATCGCTTCTGGCTCATAGCAATTAGCGGAGCGCCTCGGAGCGAATTTCCTAGGCCACAGCGACCCTAATCCTAATGGAAAATGCATTGTAACTTTAAATTTAAGAGAAGTTCCAGAACCTTGGAGAGCGCTAATGGTAAAGCAGACACTTATGATCGGCATGGGTGCCAGCCTATACAGATCAAACGATGGGCGGCAGTTGATAGAGGCACAAACTGTATCTGGACTTAAGGGATGGAAACGAAGCTTTGATCGGGTCGTAGGGTATGCAATTGAGTCTAACCGACCGGCTCCCGAAGGCTGGATCGATGCCGTAAGTAATGGAATAACCGAGCCTGATTTCAAAATTATACCGCTCCCTGACACTTATCGTCTATCTCGGTTCTCAAATAAAATTAGCAAAGTAAAGGAGCGCCTCCTCGCTGAAATGCGACAGGCTGATTACTGTGTTTTTACCTATGGGGGCTGGCTCGGTGATCCTGGGGAGATTGCTGCATCGATTGCGCGTAAAAATGGAATCAGGCATGCGGTTTGGTTGGATAGGGTGGAATCGCAAGTTATTCGAGAAAGCGAGGCGATACGATCCAATTTTAAAACTTGGATCAAGGCAAAGCTTACGGAAACAAACGAGAATAGGGCCGTTCGGGCAGCGACATTATCACTTCTTCATGGTGCAACAGTTTACCAATATTTCGAAAAGATCGCCAGAAACCCACATGTAGTTGAAGATATTCATTATTCTAATGGCGATCGTATAGGTAAACACGATTTGGAAACCAAAATAAAATCTTGTCGTGAAGATCTGTTGAAAATCATCTACGTCGGACGTGCCGAACCGATGAAGGGTGGAAAGCAATGGCTTGAGGTACTCTCCCGACTAAAAGGTAAAGGTGTAGAATTTGAGGCTAGCTGGTACGGTGACGGATCCGAGTTATCGGACATGGTAGCAACAGCTCGTTCGGCAGGCCTGTTGGAGACGGAAGTGCATTTTGCTGGCTTTGTCGCTGATCGTGATACAATTAAGGCTGCCTATCGGAATGCCCATGCATTGCTTTTTTGTCATTTAACTGACGAGTCTCCGCGCAACCTCATCGAGAGCCTACACGCGGCTACGCCTCTGATTGGGTATGGCGATCCATTCGCCCAATCCTTGGTCGGCGAACATGGCGGCGGCGTTCTGGTCAAGCGTGGGCAGATTGCGAAACTAGTCGACACCATCTCTGCACTCGCCGACAATCGGGAGCGACTTGCCGATTTAGTGGAACGGGCTGCGCACTCAGCCTCCCACTTAACACATGAACGAGTTTTTGATGAGCGAAGCAATGTCGTAAAACGCGAGCTTAGTTAACGTCTAATTAAAATCAATTTAGTCGATTTTTGGCTACGACTGAAATTACGGTAGCCCCGGCACAAACCGGGGCAAGACCTGCTCGACATTCAAGAATACATCCTTTAGCCGTGCTTCGGCCTGGGCGTCGGTTTCGCCTTCGCGGATCGGGGTGATTAGGCGGACGAGCGCGCCGTCGGTGCGACCGATAGTGACGCCATCGACCAGAAGGTACATTTTGGCCGCGAAATCCCATGCCACGTGGCGGCCGTGCTGTTCGAACCAATAGTAGGCCATCATCCGGGACTCGCCTTTCTGGATGACGGCGCGGTTCAGGTGGTAGGGCTCCGACAGTCCGACTTCCGGCGCGATGTCGATCCGTTCCAGCCATGCGATTTCCCAGCCTGCGCCCGGCAGGCAGATTTCCGGTGAATGGGTGCCGCCCTTCGTCTGATCTTCGTAGTAGGCCGAGAAAAAACTGACCGGGGCCGCGGCATCCGGACTGGTGAAATCGACCGAGACGTAATCGTCCGCCCCCAGCGTGCGTTCGACGTCCGCCTCCAGCCGGGTGGCGCGGCCAGCGGTCCAGTTTCCCAGCGTGACCGGGAACAGCGCGAAGGGCTCGCGGTCGGGGACGCGGGTCTCGATCGGTGGACGCAGCTCCCAGACCAGCGCCGCGCCGCAGGCCAGGACCGCCGCGAGGATCAGGGCCCAGGACGGCTCGATCAAGCGGACGCGGGCGGCCTGGGCCGGCAGGCCGGAGGTTTCCAGATCCAGCGCGTCGACGAGGCCGAGTTTCTGCGGATGGAAGATCAGCATGAAACGGGCCAGCAGGAACAGCAGGATCACGCAGAGCATGAAGATGACCCAGCCTTCGAAGAAATGCGAGAAGCCTTCAAGGTGCGCAAGGCCCCAGGAGTTCACGATCCAGCCGGCGAAGGCGATGCGCACAGAGTTCATCGCTACGGTGATCGGCACGGCGGCCAGCAGCAGGATTGCCTTGTGCCACATCGGGCCGCGGTAGAGCACCGCGAAGATGTAGGAGAACGACAGGATCGGAAACAGGTAGCGCAGGCCGGAACAGGCCTCGGCCACGTGCAGCCGGTAGACGCCTAGGTCTATGATGTTGCCTTCCAAGAAGACCGGCACGTCGATCACTTGGAGCATCCAGACGCCCAGTTCGGACGAGATCGCCTGCAGGAAGGTCGACAGCTTGTAATAGAGCACGCCCGGCAGGGGCAGCATGTAGACCAGGTGCAGGACGGGCGGCCAGAATTGCCGTCCCTGCTGCCAGCCGAAGGAAATCAGCAGGATCGCCCCGACCCACAGGATCATAGCGTAAGCGACGATGTCGTCGATCTGGCTGAGCTTGCCCAGCGTCGCCAGCGACAGTGCCAGCACCAGTACGGCGATCCCCGGTCCGCGATCGGTGACAGGCGCGGTGTTGACCGGCACGTCCTTAAGCTGACGCAGGAAGAGAAGCAGCGACAGCACCGGGATCAGTGGCCCGTGGCTGTATTCCGGCAGCTGCCAGGCAACCAGCAGCGCATCGAGCCCTTCATAGAAGAACGCGGCCGCGCCAAGCACGGCGACGACCAGCCAGAACAGGCCGGGCCGCAGATAGGACGCCAGCTCGGTCGGGCGGCTGGTATTGCTGGTCATCGACATCTGCGCGGGCCACTTTTCACAATGACATGTCGGTCACTAACGCGGTCTTGCGACAATTTCACCCCGTCCCGTTACACGATTTAGCGATGCAGGGACAGGCCCCGGGGCGGCTTGGCCGGGAAACGGACTGTTCCGGCACGGCGCGTAACCAGCAGCCTGTTAGGCCTCGGCTATCTGGCCGTCGTGCATGGATGGGGCCGGATCGAGGCACCACACTTGCGCCGCAGGGCAGGGGGCTGATGATCCTACCTGCGCTGGATGCGCGGCAGCGCTGGCCTTCGGTCTGGCGACCTGCCAGGCGCTGCTTCTAATCCGCCCAGTCTCGCCTACGCTTGCCTGGCTCGGCCAGAGCTCCTATGCAGTCTATCTGTTTCATGTCTTCTTCACCGCCGGCACGCGCACGGTGTAGCTGGCCTTATACCCGACCATGGCTCCGGAGATCATCTGGCCGCTAGGGCCTGTGGACAATCATCTTGAGGCTATGAGTGCTGCTACGAGGTTCCAACACGCTGCATAGCTGCAATCTGTCTTGTCGTACCTTGTGGCTATCCCTCTGAACTCTTTGATCTTTGCGAAATAATTCTCCACCAGATGCCGCCACTTGTAGACCTCCGCATCATAATCGCGCTGGATTTTACGGTTGGCTTTGGGCGGGATCACAGCGGTTGCACCGCGCTCATCAACAGCTTGTAATAGCCAGTCCGCGTCAAACGCCTTGTCCGCGAGCAGCGCACCAAATGAAACGCCTTTGATCAACGGCGCGACACCTTTCATATCGTGCGCTTGCCCCGGCAGCAGCAGTAACCGAACCAGACTGCCGAGCGCATCCACCAACGCGACGATCTTTGTCGTTAGCCCACCGCGCGAGCGCCCAATGGCCTGATGTTGAGTCCCCCTTTTGCGCCGGTTGCCTTTTGGTGGACCTGAACGATGGTTCCGTCGAAAGCGCGTATTCGAGGTCGGCGTCTTCGCTCATAGCTTTGAAAAGACTCTCGAATACTCCGGCCCTGGCCCACCGGCGAAACCGACGGAACTGGCTGTTCCAGTGACCAAAGGCAGGCGGCAGGTCGCGCCATGGCGACCCGGTGCGCACCCGCCAGAAGACCGCTTCAAGAAACATGCGATTGTCCTTTGCAGTGACTCCAGCATCACTGACCTTACCCGGGAGATGCGGCTCAAGCCGCTGCCACAAGATATCCGACACCACAAACCGTTGCTCGTTCATTCAAACCTCCATTTTGGAAGTTTGAATCAGAAATCAGGCCCAATGGGAATCCTGAATGTCCACAGGC
This sequence comes from Loktanella sp. DJP18, assembly GCF_049310965.1. Taxonomy (NCBI): domain Bacteria; kingdom Pseudomonadati; phylum Pseudomonadota; class Alphaproteobacteria; order Rhodobacterales; family Roseobacteraceae; genus Loktanella; species Loktanella sp. DJP18. The sequence continues at coordinate 5,974 of NZ_JBMERN010000173.1, forward strand.
CCTAGTGTTCTGAA
>NZ_JBMERN010000174.1:0-5974 GCF_049310965.1 Loktanella sp. DJP18
CAGGACGGTGCAGGATTCCAAGTTCAGGCGGGTTCACAGCACAGTGCATTTACGCCCTTGGAAACTTTTTGAGAGATGAGTTTTGAAGTCAGCGTCGTATACCATACTTGCGTTCTGACAATCTTTGGCAACAAGCGTGAGCTTTGTGGTCAGATTGAAACTTCCGCTTCCGATGTACGGGGCAAGATGTACGGTAGACATAAGTGGAGGTACTCTAATGCTTGATTTTCTGGGAGAACCTCAAGCATTGGCGCTTATCGGGTTGGCTGGTGGTGTGCTGCTGGGGCTTGCCGCGCGGCTAGGAAGGTTTTGTACGCTCGGCGCGATTGAAGACGTGCTTTATGGCGATAGCGACACGTACAGACGATGACAGCGACCAATGCAGCGACCACATTGCCAACGATGGCCGACCACGGCTGCGCCAATGGACTGTTCGGCACGGCAAACAGCAGGACGGACGTGGCTCCGAACGGTGCCACCAGATACAGCCCTAGCTTCAGATCGACGGTCGGGGCTAAAATGAATGCCCCGGCAAGTGCCAAGCCAATGAAGGCACCCAGTCCGGCGCGTATCGCCTCAGCAGGTGAACTGTGCGCGACCGCGGGGCCGAATGAACGAAAGTTAAGCAGACCAGACCCTTTCAGGTGGGCATTTCGGGACTCTCGTACGCCCTCATCTTGAGCACAGCAATGAACTGTCTGATCTAACGGAGCAGTAAAAATTCGGGAACGACAACCCGAACGACCAGCCTGTCGGGGTCATCGACTGGTCTTGACCCCAAAAAGGATTAACTTACGTTGGATCAAGAACGATCGTGTTGGAATAATTAGATCATGCAGAGTCGAGGACTGCCCGCTGTCTTGATTGTCGAAGACGAGTTTCTCATCCGCATGGACGCCGTGGACATGATCTGCAACGCTGGCTTCAAGACCTATGAGGCCAGCTCAGCGGATCAGGCCATCCAGTTGATGGACCAGCACCGTGACATCGGCATTTTGTTTACCGACATTGACATGCCTGGCTCGATGGACGGCCTCAAGCTGGCAGCCTATGTCCGCGACCGTTGGCCACCTGTTGTGATAATTGTGGCGTCAGGTGCTTCTGGCGTCGATCACATGATGCTGCCCACTGGGGCATCCTTTTTTTCAAAGCCTTACCAGACCAGCCTGATCAGCCAGACCCTCCGCGATATCGCCGGTCGCTATGTATAACGTCTCGCAAGCTGCTGCGTCTTCCAGAGGTAGCGCCACCGCGATCAAGTGAACGAGACTGTGGCCAGGTTCTGGCCTGCAACATCAACTTGGCCGCAAGACGATCGTGCATCGGACACCGTCGCCATTGAAGACATGGTCAATCTGATGTGGTGCCGGGAAAAGGGCACTGCCGAGCAACGTCGAACCGAATCCACTTCGCACAGGGGTGTCGACAGCAGGCCCTCCTGCTTCCTGCCACACAATTTTGATACCTTTGTCCGGGGTCGCTTCCCATTGGATCGTCACCCGCCCCTCGGGGACTGAAAGGGCACCGTATTTCACGGCGTTGGTCGCCAGCTCGTGCAAGGCCATTGCAACGGGTGTCGCGAGCGCCGACGGCACGGCGACATCTGATCCTTCAAGGACAATGGGGTCGTGGTCATGGTGCCGATAGGGAGCGACGATACGGTCCGCCAGGTCCCCAACTAGCAAGACCTCGGTATCGGGCTGGAACATGAGGTCGGTTGCCGAACTTATAGCCTGCAGTCGTCCTCTGAACCATTTCAGCCCTTCATCCCGGTCATGTGTTGGCCAACTTCTCGAAGCAATCGCGGCAATAACCGCAAAAGCGTTTTTTAACCGGTGGCGCATCTCCATGGCGATCGTGGTGACACGTTGTTCTTGCCGGACACGATCCGTCACATCGATCAGCACACCAATGGCCCGTTTGAACGGAGGCTGTTCGGGCTGGATGTCGGCCCGCAAGAGGAACGTCCGCTCCTGACCGTCGCGCAGCACAAAGCGCACCTCGCTCTGCACCTTCGTGCTGCCTGCGGCTATTTGCGCCGCGCTGACCGCCTGCAAGCGCTCCTTTTCCCCCGGAGCGTAGAGTCGACGCAAATCGTCCGCGGTCGGCGTGGCGTCCTGCGGAAAGCCAAACAGGCGGTTCAGCTCGGGGGACGGGCTGATTGTATCGGTCGCAATGTCGAGATCCCAGACTGCAAGGCTGCCAGCTTCGATCGCCAACCGAAGGCGTTCCTTCTGATCGGCCAAGGCCTCGCGCAGAAGGCGGCGTTCCGTGACATCCTGGATCGAGCCTGAATAGGTCAGCGCTGTCTCGACGCCATCGACCACCCCGAACTGGGCCAGACCATGCGCCTGGATCCAACGCATCTCTCCGTTATCCGGCCGGTTGATACGATACGAATAGACTTCCGAGCCGCGCACATCCGGATTAAGTGCCCGCCGCGCAATGTCCCGCGTGACCGGCAAATCCTCTGGATGTGTCAGAGCGCGCACCATGTCCATGGTGACCGGTCCGGTATCCGGCAACGCCAAGATGGATCGTGCAAGAGCCGAATAGCTGAGCGTGCCCGCCTGCACATCCCAGTGCCAGACGCCGATGTGCGCCGCTTGCACAGCGGCTTCAAGTGGCTTGACAGGAAGCCCGTGAAGCATCGTATCGACGGGAGGGCAATTCAGGGGCGTTGTTAACATTTCCAGACCTCCGGTCTACTGAACAGCGGGCGGCACGTTTCACTAGCCCGACATCACTGCGGCGTTTCGTCTCATGACAATGTCCACAGATTAGATGACGGGATCAAGCCGGATTGCGGTCCGTCGGCGCAAGGGGCCCCGCGTTTGGGCAAAGTCAGGCTGGTGCGAGACTCGAAAACCGCCGCGTTGGTTACCGCACAAAGTACCAGCAACTTAAGGCGAGGCCTGTGAAGATAACAAACCAACGGATCATGCGCTGCGGCACGAGGCGACCTACAACGACACTGCCCCAACCTCCGAGGATGCTCGCCGTAGCCACAATGACAACGGCTCGGTAGTCGATGGCTCCGGAAAATATGAATACCACGACGGCCAAACCCTGCATGATGCAGGCAAGCCAGTTCTTCGCGGCGTTCAGGGCATGGAAGTCCCGGCCTTCCGTGAGCGACAGAGACCCCAGCATCATTATTCCCATGCCAGCCCCGAAATAGCCGCCATAAATGGCAACCAATCCTTGCAGGCCCGTGGCGAGAGCACCGGGCGCGTCGCTTTTGCGGCGCGCGGCAAGCCCTTCGCCAAACGATGCGATTCGTGGCGTGAGCATGAAAAGAATCGTGGCGAACAGGATCAGAAATGGCACCAACGCCCGGAACGCCGACTCATCTGTATTGAGGAGCAGCAGGCCGCCCAGAATGCCTCCTATTGCGGAGATGATCGAGAATGGGAGGAGGCGGCGAAATGCAGTTGCGATCTCACGACGATAGGCCGTGGTCGACGCGATCTGGCCGGGCAAAACGGAAAGCGCGCTCGTCGCGTTGGCAGTCACGGGCGGTAGCCCAATCGCCACGAGCGCGGAAAACGTGAAGATCGTCCCGCCGCCCGCAAGCGCGTTGACAGCACCCGCCAGAAAACCAGAGCCTAGAAGGAGCAGGATATCGGCATAAGTCATAATTGTTGCCATTGTGCGGGACCGCGGGACACCGGCTCTGAGCCAGTTTGCTTGCCAAGTACATATATCGAGAGCGTCACCACTACCACCGCGCCACCCGTCATAGCGCGCCGCGTGTATGCCACTCCTGTGCCAAGCCAAACCCAGAGTGGTGCAAGAACGGTTTCCAGCAACAGCAGCAGGCTAACATTGGCGGCAGCCGTGCGGCGGGACGCCTCGTCAAGTGCAAAAAGGACAATGGTAGGAGCAGAAGAGCACAGACGAAAATGGCTACAACCGTACAGTCCGTCATCTGTGCGGGACCAACCATGAGCAAGCCTGACGTTCCCGACGTCAGTGAGGCCAGCCCGATGAAGAGAAATAGCGGCAGGGTGGCGTGATGGCGCAGCGTGACGAACGTCAGATCCAGAGGGAAGGCAACCCCGAGCCCACATGCCGTACCAGCCGGACCGTTGGCGGCGAGCGCGGCCTAACCCTCGTTCGTTACAGTTGACGTCAAACCAACGGTTAACAGCGCGATGGCGATCCATGTCGCGCGCGATGTGATCTCGCCGTACAGCCATTGTGCCAGAAGCGCTGACCAGACGGGTACAGTCGCGACACCCAGCAGGACTGACGCAACCGGCGCAATCGTTATACCCATTGGGGAAAATGTTGAATTAACTACGACCAGAAGGATTTCTCGAGCCTTGCAAGGCATCGCGCTCGCGATGCACAGCATGCTGACCACATCGGCGAGGTGACATTAAAAACTGTTTTGATGTAGGGTTGCTATAAATCACCAATGTTAAGATGAGCGTGTAAGGAAGTGCTGATGGAACGACAGAGTCACAGCGCCTTCCTGTCACGTCTGTCGCGATTGGACCTTACGATCCCGGAACGGGAGGCTTTGGAAGACCTCGAAAGGCAACCCGAAGAACGCCGAGGTCGTGCTTTGGTTTTTGACGCAGAGCGACCTGACGACCGGATTGCGATCATGCGTTCCGGCTGGTCTGCCGTCCGGGTCCGGACCGACCCAGGCAGAACGACGATCACACAGATCTACATGGCCGGAGATGTGATCGGTTTCAGTGATTTAGGAGTTGGCACCCTGCCCCATGAGACCACGATGCAGACTAGTGGATCAGTGACCCTGTTAAGCAGGACCAAACTCTTTGCACTGATAATAACGCACCCACGTCTCTTTGAAACTTTACTGTCGTTAGCAAGCATCGACACCGTTGTTTTACTGGACCGCATGCACGCCATTACGCGTTTCACCGCGGAAGACAGGCTACAGCATTTTCTTTTGTCACTGAAGGCGAAGATCGATCATTGCAGCCTGCAGCGCTCAGATCGGATTTTGTTGCCATTCTCGCAAAAAGAAATCGGCGACGCGTTGGGACTTACAGAAATCTATGTGAACCGCCTAGTGCGGCGTTTTGAAAAATCTGGCGAATTAACGCGATCGCGTCCCTACGTCCGCCTCAATACACGGAAAGCGTGGGAGGAGAGGCTGAACTTCCGCAATCGCTATTCAGAATTCGATGAAAATTTGTTGAAGCCTGTCGTTTCAGGGCGTCACGGTAGCTGATATCCAGACGATACCGCCACACTGCATGCAGGCAGTTAGGCACCTTGACCAGCGCAGGAATGACGACGCCACAATTCATGGTCTCCACTCAGAGTCTGGTTCAGGGTAGCGGCGAGACTGATGCCTCCGCCCAGCCAAGAAGTGGGCTCCCGGTCCCTGTTCCTGCTGGTAAAACAACGGAGGGGAGCTGCTGTCGTTCGGCGCAAAAATCGCGATCAGCGATTTCTGCCAAAGTCAGAGTGTGGATGTCGGCACTCCACCTGCGCTATCAGGGTCGCTTGCCGGACGTTCGATCCGCCACCACGGCGCAGACTGTCGATCAAAGAGGTTTGAGTGCAAGAACCGTGACGACATCTGAATAGGCGCGCGGCATTGAGGTGGCGTCCACCAATGCGTCAAGCAGTGTTTCTGCCTGCTCGAACTCATCTGCATGCGCCGCAACGCCGAGGCGCTCGATGGGACCAATGTCGAGGCCTACCAAGGCACCAGAAACGAGAATTTTCACGTCGGGGCGGTGCTCTTTCACCATTTGGGCCGTTGCGTAAAGCGCGTGCATCGATGAACTCGAACCGATCGAAAGGCCGAGGATCTCCGCAGGCGAGTTCACGATCTCCGACATCAGGTCCGCCGCGCTGGCGTTGACCACCAGATGGACATCCCATCCCTTCGCGCGTTGCAGATCCGCTGCCATTCGTACGCCGAACGTGTGGTCTTCGCCGGGCACGCTCGCGAACACGGCCTGCTTTCTTTTCTTGCTGATGA
>NZ_JBMERN010000175.1:0-5952 GCF_049310965.1 Loktanella sp. DJP18
ACTGCATGCCCACCTCGTGTTCTGCACAAAATACCGCAGACCGGTCATCACCCGCCGGGTGTTCGACCACCTGCGGCAGTCAATGCGCCAGACCGCACAGTGCCTCGCCATCGATCTGATCGCCGTGGAATCCGATGGAAACCATCTGCACCTGATGATCCTCTATCCGCCAAGCCTCAGTCTGAGCACGATCGTCAAGCGTCTCAATGGCGCATCATCGCGACACATCCGGCAGCAGCGGCTGCCCGAAGTGATGAAACGTCTCTGAGGCCGTCACTTCTGGAGTCCAAGTTACTTCGTGGTCTCCTGTGGTGGCGCGCCTCTCGACGTGGTCAAATCTTACGTCGAGAGCCAGCAAGACGCAGATACCAAGAAGAGAAAAGCCGCAGCGCAGCCGCTCAAAATGAAAAGGAAATCCTATCCCCAGGCTGAAGTCAGGGGTTTGCGGATTTTGGACGGTTGATCAAGGGAATCTACACCCCCGAGGAGCAGGCATTGGTCGACAAGATTAAACACCACGAGAACGAGCTGGTCAGCATTACAGAAGACCTCAACCAGCGACTCAGGGACCGGCTGACGACGATGGCTGCCGAACCGAAGCAAGACATGGCGCGTCAGAGCTTCCTGCGGTTGGCTCTCGCGGAAATAATGAAGATGCGCCGCGTCCTCGTGAGGGTCTACTGACTACACCAGTCAGCGGCCATTCTGGTGTTCCCCCATTTGGAGGGAGAAACACAGAGTGTCTTTGCCGGTCGCTTGCTAAGAGCCGGTGTGATTAAACACTGCCAAGAGATCGCATCAGAAACCGCAGCCGACTGACACTTTGTCATAATATCGAACCAACGCCGTGCGCAAACACACCCCTTTTCTCTCAAAAGAGAACCCTGACATAAGCTGGAGATGACAATGGACACAATCGTGACCGAGCCGAACCTGCTGTCGAGCCTCGCAGGCTTCGCGCTTTACTTCATGATCGCCGTCGTGATGATCAAGTTGCTGCTCTGGGCTTACGAAAAGCTCACGCCTTACGACGAAGGCGCACTCATCACCGAGAACAATATCGCAGCCGCCATCAGCTACACCGGCGCCAAGATCGGTCTGGCCATCCCGATGGCTTTTGCCTGCTTCCAGTCGGTCGGCATCTTTGATTTCATCATCTGGTCCTTGGTGGCTTTTGCAGCCCAGATGACCCTTTTCGGTGTCACCGTCTTCGCGCGACCGCTGCTGATCTCGCAAATCAAGGTTGGCCATGTCGCCGGTGCCCTGCGTCTTGCAGGCAGCTCCGTCGCGGTTGGCCTGCTGAACGCCGCTGCGATGTCTTACTGACGCCTCAGCACGCTTGCCCTGAAAAAGCCCCGGCAAGCCCTCAAAAGAGGCGTCTCTGTGTCACCCTGTCTCACAGAGGCACCATCCTTAATCCTATGGAGATCGCCAGATGGACAACCGCAATTTCACATCCGGTCTCCGCGCTGAAGCAGATCGCCTGAAGACCCTCCAGAAACAAGACGCGGAGCTTCTGGCAGAGCGCCAAAAGCAGAAAGCGGCAAATCGGCAAGCCCGAGAGCGACAGCAAGAGCATGAGGCTGCGCAAAGTGAACTGCGCCGCCAGACGGGCAGCGCTCTGCAACACCACATCCGCCAGCGCTTGCACCACGAATACTCGATACAGCAATTTTCCGACAGCGTGTCAGTGGACCTATCCGGCCGGCCCGGAACAGTTCTGAACTTTCAGATCGACACTCAACAATGCGCATCCTTCGCCAGGACTGATTTGAAGAATATCCAGGACATGAAGATTCCTGTTCATGTGGTTCGATACGGCGATGGATATCCCGAAGTTGGCGATCTTATGACCCATCTGCATGCGCAGCACATCGAAATCCAGATCTCAAACCGACCTGCGAAAGTCCTCGAGCTCCCAGATGTCGCTGCGCTGGACGATTTTCTGGGACGCCTCAGCTACCATATGGACCCTCACCTCGACGAGATGAAAAAAGTCGTCGCAGTTCGGCAGAGCAAGACCAACATCATCGTTTTGTTTATTCTGTTTGTTTGCATCATTGTCATGATCACAATCTTTGGCCTGTAGCAAAATCGACAGGCCAACGACGCATCGCTATTTTTTTAAAGGTAAACGGGATAGATCAGGCGACGCGTGAACAGTATCGCATGTAATCTATTGAATATCTCTCGGAGCGCGCAATCGGCGCCTGACTTCGACCGACAGGCACGCGCCTGCGCACGCAAGAATTTTCTTCAGCAGAAAGACAGACAGGCCATGGACGAGATCCAAAAAGTTGCTCACGCCGACGGCGAGCCGACACTGCCCCTCATCGCTTTCTACATTTTCGTCTGGGCGGTCCTCACCGCCGGGCTGATCCCGTTATCAGGTCTGATCGCCCCTGCGGGATTGTCTACCTCCCTCACGATCGTGTTCATCGCAATTGCAGCAATGGCACTGACGATGATGACCATGTCACTCCTGATGACCATCATCGGCTGCAACGGCAACTATCTCGTCTACCCAGCCCTATACACGCCTGGTGTCAATGCGACCCACCTGCGGTTCGATTCCCCACACGGCTATGCGCGCCTTATCGGTTCGGTGGTCATCACGATCGCCGGCTCCACCTGCCTCGCGATCCTGCTGGCGTGTTCTGCCTACATCGCGATCACGCCCCTCATTGGAATGCTTCTCGCGGGATCAGGCCTCGCCACGGCATTATGTGCAAAGCACGTCGTGCTCGAGACCCTCCGCATCCAGGCCATCACCCGGGGTTTCGACGCCGACGTCAAAGTCGATGATGCGAGTATACGCACGGATATCCCGGTCAAGTTCTAACCGGCCGTGTTGCCGGCCGAGGCGAAAACCACAACCCTGACCCAAAGAGCGTCGACATGATGAAACCGCAATCTAGCCTCGCATCAGCCGGACATGTTGCGCGCAATATCAGCGGCACCGGCCTTGTCGTGGACCAAGTGGCAGAGTCAGGCACCACCTATCTCGTCGGTCGCACGGCGCCCGTCCAGACCAGCCGGGGTGTCTTACGGATCGCAGCCTGGAAAATGATGGACGCCGAGGCGCGCAACATCTGGCCCACGTCGACCCGCCTCACTGCAACGCTTGCCGAACGGCACCTTGTCGAGCCAAGCGCGCCTCGCACTACTCGCGGAGCAGGCCGCCATAGACGCCAGCCGCACGCCCGGGTAAGGCGCGACGCAGCCGGCATCGAAAACCCAGCACCCAGTTCAGGAATGTTCCAAGTTGACGATTCATACAACGAGCGCGACGCTCGGAGCCTCCGTTTCAACCAGTGATGCCAAGGTGGCCCTTGTCGTAAGCCGGGTTATCCAAGGGCGCGATGTCTACAGTGTCGCGTGCGCACCGTCCGTTACCTGCGGTGATCACCAGGTGAGAGTTTCGGCCTGGAAACGCCTCGACCCTGTGCTGCGATGCGAGACCCCCGATGGACTCATGATCCAGGCGCAAGTCTATCACGATATGGTCGGTCAATGGCTGGATGCCCTGAGCGCGGAAGAAGATCAGGCAGCCTGCAAGCTGGCGCAGGACTGGCTGGAGCCGATGCTCCACTTTCTCTTCGAGGATGACATGGACGCGCGCGCAGCGGAGCATGATGTCTTGCGGCAGTGCTTTGACATCGGGTATTTCCACATCGGCGAACTTGCTTTCATGGGGCGTCATCACCACAGGGTATTCGGGACACCCACAATCGGCGATTTGGTCGTCACCGAACTGCCACACGAGGTTCCAGGGCGCGCGCCGCTTCACGTGTGGGAGACCTTCATGAACGACGACACCAAATCGATGAAGTTCAGGTCGCATCCGATGCACGGACTTCCTCAGATCGGGAAAGGCCTTGTCACAGCACCCGGATTTCCGACCACGGGTCTGAAGGTCAGCCCGGTCTCACTCAGGTGCCTGACGCCAGGCATCCTTTCGAGCCACGCGCGTCTCGCACTGATCGCTGAGCAGGCCGCCATCGAGGCCGCGAGGGTCGACTGCTGAAAGGTCTGGCCACACGCGGCCGAATAGGAGATCGTGCAGATAATGACTGACCCCTCACTGCCACAATCGCAAAACAGTGCCGCGCACGATGTCAGTGCTGCGGCTCTTGTCGTGGAGCGTGTTGTCAAAAACGGCACGGCCTATCTTGTTGCATGCACGCCACCGCAGCCAGCATTCTGCGGCCAAATCCGGATCGCTGCCTCGAAGTTCCTCGATCCAAAGCGCCGCCGCGACCAACCCGCCGGGTTGAAGATCCACGCCCAGAGATGCAAGGCGGGAGATGATGTCTGGACACAAACGCAAACAATTCATCGCAACGACGAAGCGCTGGCCTGCGACATGACAGTCGCCTGGCTGGCACCGCTTGTGCGGTTTCTTCTCGAAGATGACGAGGCCCTTTTTGCAAGTGAGTGCGCACACATGCGCAAGGATTTCGCCGCAGGCGCGTTTTATGCTGCGCGGGAAGCATTCTTCGTGCGTCAGCATATCAGGATCTATGGCGAACCCTTGCCTGGCGATCTCGTCGTGATCTCGGTTCCGCGGACCTTTGATGATCGCGATCCAGTCTATTTCTGGCAATTCCTGCATATCGCGGAAGCGAACTGCATGTTCAGATCGCACATCGTCCACGGCGATCCCCGGAAACTGGACAATCTGCCCTCACATCCATCCACTTCAAATCCGGCCCGCAAGGTAAGTCCGGCCGCCCTGCGCCGTCTGCCACCGAGTGTCCTGTCGCACCATGGGCGACTTGCATTGCTCGCAGAGCAGGCCGCAATCGAAGCAGCCCGGGCCGTCGGCTGACATGACGATCGCGCGGTGTGCTGGGCGGCGGCGCCGTCGATCCCAAAATCTGGCCCAGATCCTGACGCGATCGAGCTGACATCAGTTCTGAGGTCGTTGGTGATATGGGCGCGCCGGGCCCCTCGATCTTGCCCTGACCAGGAATGGATGGCTGACGAGACAGGTGCAGGTGATGGTATTTTCCTTTTTCCCATTAAGAACGCCCAAGAGAGATCAGCCTGTGAAGACCCATTACGGGACACCGACGTGTTTGGGTGTCAATGAATTGCGAATGGCGGACACTCTCAAAGCTCTCCAGAGGCCAATGATCTTGAAGAGCAATATGCCGTGACGGGAGCCTTGACGGGAGACAAGTCTGCGGTTCATCGGGCAAGACCCGACTGACACCCACGGACAGACCCCAGGGCAGACCACTCCCTTCCAGGCTCACACATCCGGACCAGATGTGGTTGCCCTTCGCACAGCCCCTGCGTCACCCATATTTCCGCAAAACTTCCGCACCGACGCGACACGGGGCATCCCCGTGGAGATGCGGGGGCTCCGCCCCCGCCCCGCGAAAAGATGCGACGGGAGGGATAAGCACCACGCCAGCGTTATCATCTCCATGGAGTTGATTGCAGGAACGACCAGCGTCCCTCAAGCCTCACGGCTTTGATTATTGCGATCAGCGGAGCGATCACCGAAGGGCGCTCACCTGCGGTTCACTTCAAGAGAAACAGTGAAGATTTCGCAAGACGGCGTATCCGCCATATCACTCAAATAAGCAAAAGACAGAACACACGGAAGAGATCATACGCCGACCCCGAAAGGGGCCGGCGTTTTTTATGCTGACGCCTGGAAGGTGAAGATGCGCCAAGAGCATTTGACGCCGGACGCCGCGAGCATGGGGTGCTGCAAAAAAAGGGGGGGGGGGGTAATTGAGAAACTCCCTGAGAGCTGGCCAGAGCCTGCATCTTTTCCTGATCAGATCGCGGCTGGGGGACTGGCTTCTGTCTGTCTTTCTGTCCGACCGGTGGGTCTTCGCAGAGAGGTGGAGAAATCCTGGATGAAGAGAAGAGCCGGGCGGGACGCCCGGAAGAATGGCCTTCGAAGATGGCCGTTTCTCAAGTTTGTGAAACGGC
>NZ_JBMERN010000176.1:0-5836 GCF_049310965.1 Loktanella sp. DJP18
CTTAAACCCAACAAGCTGGCGCAATTTTACTCCGGCCATATCCAGCAATGTGGCGCAATTTCTCTCCGGTGACTGGTGCAGCTTTGGTCCGGCGGTGACAGGCCCGAAACAGAATTGTTCCGGGACCTTGAAGCCGTGCAGTCTATCATGGCAGTTTATTGGTGGCCTGAGTCCGCCTGAGGGGTGGTTGTCGCGGCACCCCGGCGTGGGTGATGCCCATCGCCGCCAGCGGACCGCGCCAACGCATGCGGTCCACGACGCTGTGAGCTGGGGGTGCCGTCATGTCTCTGCATATCACGCATATCGAACAGTGCATGTAGACGTCCCCGCGCGACGTTCAGCCGCTCCATGCCTGCTCCGATGACCCGTCCGATCACCGGCGAACCGGTAAGTGCCGACGGCACGAACCCGTGATGCGTAACAGGCACGAGGATACGTTGATCAACCCGGAACTCGGTCGGACGGTGCAGTCCGGCGGCGTGCAATTCCGCACGGCGCCCCACGCTCACAATGCGTGGGCTGATCGAGGGGCGGCGCGACGGAAACGCCGGCGCCAGAACAGCGTAGCGTGGGTCTCCGAGAGTATCGAGGACAAGGTAAGGGCTTGCGACCGCGTGATCCGCCCCCTTAACCTCTGGAATTCGAAAATAAACCACGTCGCCATATGCGATGTGATCGTGCCAGCCAGTGGCAATGTCGGAATCAAGAGATGATGTCGTTGCGTCGAGCATGTTTTAGCTATCCTTTTTGAGGTTTCGGCGCACTGGCACCCCCTAATTCGGAGTGGGAATCTTTTGACCTGCGCGTCCGCAAAATGACGTGCAGGGCCGAATGATTCTCACCCAAATGATCTGATTAAGTTTTGATTGTAGGAAGCTGCAGCATTTGCTTCCTTTGGTCTGCTCGGTTTTTTCTTCTTAGAGCAGCGCAAATTATTCACTGCCGCAGGACTGTTCAGTCGACAGTTTCGGGGGACCGGACGGCGACCAGCCGCACCCGTCCAGTGCAGTCCATGCACCAACGTCATCAGCGAGAAAGTGTTGAGCTAAATCCGGATATGCATCAGCGGCCTTGCATGATTGTAATCTGGCAGCACCATAAACACGGTATGGCACTGCCAGATTGCCGTCACGCGCCGAAGCTCGACAGCAGGGCAGTGACTGCAACCACCGAAGGTGCAATGTGCAGCAACTTTAAAGCGCGTCTTTTGTAGGTGCGCACGGCAGACCGGAAGCCCGTGTCGTGCGATGTCGGATCGTTCGCCGATGGCTGACCTATCGCATGACCTGCGGGAAGCTTAATTCCTGCTTTTTCCAAAACGGTATTCGGCGTGTCGGGACCGACGAACCCATTACTTTGCGCTGCTCCTTGCTTAGCCTCAATATCGAGCACGCTGGCAGCGTCGTCGCTGTGTGGTTGCATAATCGGCCCCTCGCTGTTGACAGGCTGAGGGTCTCGCGAGAGTGCCGTATGCAAGCGATCCGCCGCGCCGCGCTGCGAAAGCGTGAAGTTGTTCGGGGCATCGTCGCGGTGAACCAGACGTGCAGAGTGGGTCACAGTCGAGGCGGAGACCTGTGCGGTATAGAGCTGGATAATGTCTGACTTGGAAATCGATGGGTGCGCGGCACTCAGTGTTCTGACCTCCGCAATCTTCAAGGCCCTAAACCGGGATTCAAGCGTGGCAGGATCGCAATCCACAGCTTTGATAAACAGGTTCGACTCGGACGAAAGCCCCTTTTGGCCACTTGTGCCGGGAAGAATATCAATGACCGCGCCAGCACGTCCGCCAACACGCCGCATGGCAAAATCGGCCTCTTCTTTCGTTGCGACGAAGACGAAATCGTCATGTTTCGTCGCGCGCTTTACAATAACCCGCGGGGTCGCGCTGCGCCGCCAGATTTGAAAAACCGCATTCACGCAGTGCGGCTTTCCCTCGACCAAAAATGGCTCGTTCTGGAGGGGCAACTCGCTCACTAGCACAAAGTCCATGCTCAACCGGTTTTGCATTGAATCCTTGGAGAATGATGCCGGCATAATCATCGCGATAACGTCTGCAAAGCCCGCCGAGTGATTAAAAAATTTGACTGCCCCGGCACCGTTACTGCCAAAGGGTGGATTACCCACAACAGCAATTGCCCCTGCCGCGGCATCCGGCCACCACGCCAGATAGTCAGCCGTTTCGATCCCCGCAGACATTGGCTGTGTGTCGATGCCGAGCTTCGGGGATGGCATCTGTTCGAGGAATGCGCCGGCACCAGCGGAAGGCTCGAGGAACAGATTAATGCCGTCTAGCGGCAGGCTTTCGCGCAAATGCGCCAGGCACCGCGATACTGTCTGAGATTGAGTGTAATACATTTCTGCAGCGCGGGCAGCGGTGTGAGTGGTTTTCGACATTTTTCATCTTTCATGTTAATGTATGAAAGACGTCTGGTCGTTGATATTTTTTCAAAACGAATTCAGGAACTTTTTTATATCCTGCTTATTTATCAGTGCCTTAACAATACAAACACTTTTGTTAAACCTGCTAGATTTGGGTGCTTCCGAGCAATAGCGACCCCACCCAAGCGCCCTTTGAAGAACCAGTTTAGCGCCATGTTCAGGGGTACAGATTTGACCGTTATTAACCGAGCTGACACGGCGCTTCAGATCAAGCAAACCGGCCGTAATATAACTAGTGTTCGCCACCTGACACAAGATTCCCAGTCTGCCTTTGGTGTGCCCTCGGTTGGTCGGACGAAGGTTTGGGGCAGCTATGCGGACAAACCCGACTTGTGCAGGCGCGGCTCAAGCTTATGCTGAAAGCCCTCGCTCTCGCAGCGTTGGTTGTTTCGCGATGCTGCGATAGTTACCAGACCAGTCGTTAACGGTCCGGCAAGCTCCGGAGCAGTTCAGACAGACTGCAACGATGCGCTAAGAACAGGGCATTGTTTCAAGCGGGAACACAATCAAGCCACCAAAGTCACATGAAACAGTCTGGTTAACGCCCTGTTAACCAAAAAATTCCGCGTTACGCCTTTGTCCAGGAAGAGCAAAGATCCAGAATAGGCATTCATCATGACGACATTAAGCTTCTATGCGCGCGGTGATGGTGCGTCTGCAAACAACGCTGCCCTGAATGTCGACCCACAGACACAGCAGGCGACTACGCTAATTACGTTCGTTAGCGGACCCACAGGTGACCTTGTTCTGGAGGCAAATGGCGGCGGCGTTGACCCTGACACCACCGTGACGATCAACGGCACCTCTTATAATTTCATAGTGGAGCAAACCGGCGACTTGCCCCTTGGCAATGGCAAAGTGCCCAACGCTCTGGAAGGTAGTCAGGTCACCGTGATTTCGGTGGTCATCAAAGGAAGTTACGAGCGGTTCTTCTTTGTCACCGATGGCTCGGGCACGATGGCGTTGATGAATCAGATCGGCAATGGTGCTGTTCCATTGACCAACGTGGATACTACGCCGACAGAGGTTTTCATCTGTTACGGTGAGGGCACTGATATCCTCACGCCAACCGGCTACAAAAAGGCCGAATGCCTGCAGCCCGGCGACCATGTGATGACGCTGGACAATGGCCCGCAGGAAATCTTTTGGACCCGCACTAATCAACAACCGCTTGAGGCTGCCGAGGTGGATGCCAAACCTGTACTGATCAAAGCCGGGGCATTTGGCCCCGGTCGTCCGGAGCGCGATCTGATTGTGTCGCCTCAGCACCGCTTGCTGGTGGGCGGCCAAGGCCAGCTGAGCGGTGCCTTTGACACGGAGGTTTTTGTTCCCGCCAAGGCGCTGACTGGCCTGCCCGGCATTCGGTTCATGCAGGGTAAACGCAACATTACGTGGATCCATTTCGCCTGCGCACGTCACGAAGTTGTCTTTGCCAACGGCTGCGCGTCTGAATCTTTGCTGTTGGGGCCGATTGCGGTGCAAGGGCTGACCGGCGTAGAAAAGGCGCATCTGGCCGCTCTGTTCGGCTCAGGCTCTGCATCCGACACAGCCCTGAATGGACCACCGGCACGGGGCTGTCTGACCCTGCGCGCCGCCCGCGATGGCCTTTATGCCGTGCGGAGCATTCCGTTTGGCTTGGTGGCCTGACGACCGGGTTACGCGAGACCTTATCGCAGCGGCTTCTCTATAGGGGCAGCCGTACTGCTCAACATAGTGGGTTTCGTACAATCCCTCAAAGCTGGCCGGTAAACCGACTAAGGTAAACGTCAGGTCTTTAACCAGCTTCATGACATTCGATTTTTCGCAGATGCAGCACAATCCGTGCGGCGCGCGCATGCTGCGCAGTTTTGAGATTTCCGCTTCGGGCTCCTAGCTGTCATCTGACCGTTTCGCTCGGGGGTATTGGACCCATGTCCGATACAATGCCTCAATGGGCATCTTATGTCAGGTGTCGAACACTAGTATGGCCGGCCCGTGTATGGGCCGACCGACCTATCAAAACCGCGGCTTGGCGATAAGCGATGTCATTTTGCGCAAGGTGTCCTCCGTATGCAGCTGCCCTAATTTTGCTAAATGCGCGGCGAGGCCTGGATCATGACGCGCTGCCAGCGTTAAAAACCCGTCCTGCGCCTGGATTGCGCTGAGTGCGCCGCCGCGATCGATAATAGTCATGCCATCCGGTGCCATGGAAAACGCGTAACGGCTGAGGTGGAGTGCAATGAGGTTGCGCAGGGCTGCCTCTGCCACGTCCGGGCGTAACGCCGCCTCAGGTGAGCGAGCGCACTCACCCAGCCAGACCCGTAGGGGCTCGCCCCAGAGCGGTTCATCGACATAGCCGGACAGTATGAATTCGAAATAATTTGTCGTGGTTTCGGCAAAGGTTTTGAATGCCTGAGCAAGTTTGGGGGTCATGAGGGCTTATCCTTTTTTGAGGTTTATCGGCCCTGCCCTTCCCTGTTTTGTATCAGGAGAGATTGTATCTGCAGGTGCCACCCCGGACGGCTGCAAATACACTCACATCCTGATTTCTAAAGGCTTCTGCGTCGCGGCCAGCACGAGCCAACTTCCTCCACCACTGCCTGCTCTGTGCGCACATGACGGCTGGCGAGCGGAACGCCTAACCCGCAAGCCTAAGCACACAGCCTTTGGGCTTCGCCGCTCAGCACGCGACACTTTGTCAAAGGTCCCCAAAGGCGCTCTGCCGCCTGCACTGGCTTGTCATCGCATAATGCAAGCACGATAGCCTGCACCGTGCGGGCATGGAGGCGCGCCTGGCGTAGTTCGATTTGGTACACATAGGGCGCGAGCCACGCAGGAATGCTTGCCTGCCAATCTGCCATGCGGATCTTGTTTCGCTTAAGATAAGCCTTTGCCGCATCGACGCTTTGAAAGACGCGTGGCGCATCTGCAGCCAAGCCCGACGCGGACGCGCGAACACCGCCTTGCGCGGTAAGTCCCTCAATAACAGCGGCAGCAAGGCGGGAGGGTTTGAAGGCCTCCCAAGCGACAAGCTCATCGACGGGCAGGCCAGGAATAGGGATGTTGCATCCCAAGATAACGCGCTTTGGCACGGTGGCCCGCGCGAGCCGCAGGCGCTCCACGAGTTGCCGCGTCGCCAACTCCCGCGTTTGACGCTGGACCCTGCGGATCAGAGGATCGGGGTGGCAGGGCACCTGAACGGCCCAAGCCTCGCCATTGCTCATATCATAGCCCATCTCTATGTCGACCATCTGGCAAGATCCATCCGCGCCCGGCGTTAAAAACGTCAGATCAGCGTCTGGCCGGTCGCCCCACAAGGCGCGCCCATGGTCTTCCAGCACAGAGACCGGCAGTTCCTCGCGTCCGATCGCGATGACCGTGGAACATGCCTCATAACGGTTGGACCCAAGTGACCGGC
>NZ_JBMERN010000177.1:0-5835 GCF_049310965.1 Loktanella sp. DJP18
CCAGTCGCAGTTCGTCGACCGCGGCATGGTGGCCGACATCGCCCTGCACGCCCCAGGACGCACCGGCGACGAGCGCAACCATCACGCCCACATCCTGCTCACCACCCGCGAGATGGATGCGGATGGCTTCACCACCAAGAACCGCGACTGGAACGCCGTCGAGGTTCTGGAGGAGTGGCGGGCGGCATGGTCGCGCGATGCCAACGTGGCCCTTGAGCGCGCCGGCATCGAGGAGCGCGTCGATCACCGCACCCTCGTTGCGCAGCGCGACGAGGCGCGTGAGCTTGCTCGTGACGCGCATGAGCGCGGCGACGAGGCCGTGGAGCTGCGAGAGACCGTGCGGGCCGTCGCACTGGACCGCCCGCCCCTGCCCCAGCTCTCGCTGGGGGCATGGCAGCTCAAGGAGCGCGGGCAGGAGGTTGCGGCCGTCCGGGTCTGGCACGAGGTCAAGGACCGTGCCGCCGAGGTGGCGCGTGTGGCGCAGGAGCTGGCCGGTCACGTCCGCGAATGGCTGGACCGGACGGCGGAACGGGTGCTGGACCGGTTCCAGCCGGAGCTGGCGCTTGATGGGGGCAGCAATGACCGGGTTCAGGCCCCTGACCTTGCCGCCCGTCTGCGCGAGGCGTGGGAAGCGCGACAGAGCCGCCAAGAGGTGCGCGACGTGGCCGTGCCAGAGCGGGGCCGTGAAGCGCCGGAACAGGACGCATCGCAGAGCCTAGCAGACCGGTTGCGCGAGGCGGCGCGGGGGATTGATCCGGACGCCCTCGCTGACCGTGCCGCTACCTTGCGCGAAGGGCGCGAGGCGGAGGAACGGCATCTGGCGTTGGAGGCCGAGAAGGTCAGGGTGCGCGAGTTGGAGATCGAGCGCGAGGCGGCAAGTATAGCCGAGCGCGACAGCGGGATCGGGTGGAGTCGATAGGGTGTCCGTGCATTGCCATTACTGGGTGCGGTGGCAAATTCGCTGTTCGTTACGCTTGCTTCTTAGGTCGCCCGCCCTTGGCACCGTTGGCACGGGCGGCGGCAGCCTTGGCGGGTGATGTGGCCTGTCCAGCGCGGCGAGCCATGTAGGCTTTCGTGCCAAACACACCGGCCAGCAAGCCACTCACTCTGAAGTCTGCATCGAGGGCTTCCCAGTGCAGCCCATACCCCGCGCCGAGGATTTCCACTGTCGCAAGTTCATCATGCGTGGCGGTTTCCAGCCCCTGTGCGAGGTGGGGCGGAAAGGCGAAGGTGCAGCCGTTGTTCATCTCTACGATGATGCGCGCGCTCTTGCGGTCATAGCGCGCAGCTGTCGCGCGCGGCTCGACAAGGTGTGCAATCCTGCCCCGTTCCAGAGCGGTGTCGATTTCGGCGTCTGTCAAATCAGCCATGGAATTCCCTCCACCTGGCAAGAAACTGGTCCTGCTGGTCGCGGACCAACTGCATGGCGCGCCGCAGATCGTTGGCCTTCATGTTTTCAGCCCAAACCAGGGCTGGCGCGCCGCCAGGCCCAATCAGGTTGATCTTGGCATGACCATCGCCGAACACATGCACATGGGCTGGTTCATGGTCGTCGGTAAAGATGATGATGCGCAGCCCATGCGCCCGGTAGATCGTGACCATAGTTGAAAATAACCCATCGGGTTGGGTTTTGCAAGTGAGGGCAGCGGAGAACGCTTGGTGTTCTCGGACAACCAAAAACCTTCAACAACTGCTCATGTTTTGAACGGGGTTTGTGGCAGCGGAAGATGAGGCAAGATGTGGATGTTCCAAAAACGAGGGTTTTTGACGCGATCCTAAGATCGGCAGTGCGGACAAAGCTGCCTTCATTTCAGACGCCATTATTACCGCGTTTCGAAGCTGGGGGAACAAATCAATAGGCACCGTCGGTAGCTATGTTGATCGTCGTGCCGCAATGCTTGCAATGCACTGCGTCCGGATCATGCAGCGTGAGACCACATATGAGGCAAGGTTGACGCACTTTCGAGGGCCTGAAAATTACCTGAGCCAGACGCAAGAAAAGCGTGACCCCGATGATCATGACGCCAACCGAGATCATGCGACCGGTCGTGCCCTCGAGAAGAACATCTCCGTATCCTGTAGTTGTCAGCGTGGTCACGGTGAAATAGAGAGCGTCGACGTAATTGCTGATATCAGGATTTGTCCGGTGTTGCGTCGCATAGATGAGTCCCGTCATGACAAAAAGGAAAACCGCTAAGTTGACGGATGCGATCAGCAGCTCTTCTTTTTGGCGGAAGAACGGCACGTCCGCTCTGAGGCGATCAATCAGCTGGTAAGTATGAAGCAGTCGTAGGGTGCGCAGGACACGGAGGAATCCAGCGCTGCCCCCTGCGATGGCGATCAGAAACGATGCGATGGCGAGGATGTCTGCCAGCGAAATCGGATTTACCAAAAACCGCATTTTCTGTTCGCTGATCGCGAGCCGTGCACAGAAATCGACGAGGATGAAAAATCCGATGACAACATCGATGGCTGGAACGATTCCACCATGGGCTGTGAAGGATGTCGCCACGACATACATGATGGTCCCGATATCGAAATATAAAAGACCATAGCGAAACCTATGCGCGGTATCGCTATCCCCTTCGTAAAGTTCTCTTAATTTGCTCATCCACGCATGCGCCATGCTGATCCGATCAAGTTCTTGCGTTTCCCGGCTTTAATGTGCTGCATCCAAGGATCGTGACAAGCGGCCCGTTAGTGATTTCCACCAGAAAGAAAAAGGGGAGAGTGATGTCGAATCAAGGTCGAGCGAGGGCTTTCAATCGAAATAACTAGTGATGACGGTCGCCGGAAAGTTTTCTTGATACCTTTGCAAGTTTCGTGAGCCATGGGTATCGGCTTAGCTATCGATAAAGCGACGAGGCAAAAAACACGACCATGAGCTTTATCGTCTTCGTCAACGGGATGATCCTAATCTTCTTTGCGGTGCTGATGGGGCTGAACGCCCTTCTGTTTCCGGCGACCGCGCATGCCTTCTTTTTCGC
This sequence comes from Loktanella sp. DJP18, assembly GCF_049310965.1. Lineage (NCBI taxonomy): Bacteria > Pseudomonadati > Pseudomonadota > Alphaproteobacteria > Rhodobacterales > Roseobacteraceae > Loktanella > Loktanella sp. DJP18. The sequence goes on from NZ_JBMERN010000177.1 coordinate 2,988, forward strand.
GATGGCCGTCGTGGGCGTGCCGGGGGTGCTGCTTTGTCTGGTCTCCTCATCCTCCGACTACCATCTTCGGCGGGCCCAAACGTTTCTACTGACCTCGACCGTGTGGTTCATGGCCGCCGTCGCGGGTGCCGTGCCGCTGATGGTGTGGTCACTGACACCGACCGATGCCCTGTTCGAAGCGATGTCGGGCATCACCACGACCGGCGCGACCGTCATGGCGGGGCTGGATGCCATACCGCACGGTATCATCATGTGGCGGGCGATGCTGCAGGCCGTTGGCGGTGTCGGGTTCATTGTCACAGGCATCGCGATCCTGCCGCTGCTGAAGGTGGGCGGCATGCAGCTTTTCCGGACCGAAAGCTCCGACAAGGGCGAGAAGGAATTGCCGAGCGCGGCGCTCTTTGCCTCCGCGACCCTGCAGATCTATGCTGGCCTCATCGTCATCTGCGCCTTTGTCTATCTGGCGGGCGGCATGACCGGTTTCGATGCGATCACCCATGCGATGACCACACTTTCGACGGGCGGCTTTTCCGGCCATGATGCCTCGTTCGGCTTCTTTCAAAGCCCGTTTCTGCAATGGGCCGGCACGCTGTTCATGCTGCTGGGTGCCCTGCCGTTCGCCTGGTACATCCGGGTGCTTCGCGGTGGTTCCTTCCGCAGCGAGCAGGTCGCAGCGATGGTCAAGACCCTGACGCTCGTCATCGTCCTGCTGACGATCTGGCTGGTCGCACGCACCGGCATGCCACCGCTGACCGCGCTGCGGCTGGTCGCATTCAACGTCATTTCCGTTGTAACCACGACGGGCTACGCTACGACGGACTACACGGCTTGGGGGCCGTTCGCCGTCACCGTGTTCTTCGTGCTGACCGCCGTCGGGGGCTGCACCGGATCGACGGCGGGTGGTGCCAAGGCGATGCGTTGGCTGCTGCTTGGCCGGTCGATCAAGGCGCAGATCCAAGCGCTTTTCTCGCCCCATCGCGTCGTGACTGTGCGATACGAAGGCCACCGCGTCGAAGCTGACGTGATCGGCGGCCTCATCACGTTCTTCATGGTCTATCTCACGACATTCGCCATCCTGTCGATCATGCTGACGCTGCTTGGCCTGGACGTGGAGACGGCGGCCAGCGGTGCCTTGACGGCGCTTGCCAATGTCGGCCCAGGCGTCGGGTCGATAATCGGCCCCGCCGGCAACTTCTCGTCGCTCAGTGATCCAGTGAAACTGACCCTCGTTCTGGGTATGTTTCTGGGACGCCTTGAACTGCTGACCGTCCTCGTGCTGCTGATGCCGCTGTTCTGGAGCGATATTTCTGCACGCTGAATGTCGGTAAAATAGGGCTCGAACCGGACCTTCGCTGCGCTTGCATCACTGCCCCAGAAACCACCGTTTGTTGAACGCTCGCGAAGAACTTCTGTGAGAACAAGGTAAAGACGGCTTATTTGCCGAAGAGCTTCTGCCAGAACCCGCGTGGCCGCTTGTCCTCCAAAAGAGCCGTAGCTTGCTGACGCCAGCGGTCCCGATCCTCGCGTAGGTCGGTAATTGTCTCCTGTAATTGTTGCCGTTCGCGCTCGCGCTCTTTCTCTAAGAATTCTAGTTGGATGCGAAGCGTTCCTTGGTCATCTCTTTGGTGTTCCACATCGTTCCACTCGGAACGTTCCGTGTTCCGTTCCATCGGAACGGGGGGGAACACTCTGTGCAGTTCCGCCGGTTCGATAGCGTAAGCGCCGCTATCTGTCTTAGACGCTGAAACCTTTCCAGATTTCAGGGCACGGTGTATTGTCGTTTTGCTCTTTCCTGTTGCTTTTGCAGCGTCGTTCAGGCTGTAGCTCATCGCGTTCCGTCGCATTCCAAACGGAACGTTTCGGAACGTTCCTTAGTGTTACGCACCATCGTCACCGATCTTTGCGGCGGGTAAGTCAGGTTCCATGCCCGGAAGGGTTGGTTCGGACGGCGGCGGCAGGCCAGGTCCCGTCGGAAGCTGTTGCTCACCTTGAAGCAGACGAGGGACGCGGCGTAGTGGCTCCTGTTGGCCGAGCTGGTCGCGATCTGGTTGCTCATCTTCGGAAAGAACTACAATCGCGCTGAAGAGGCTGTAACGGATACCGTCACGTTTGCCCGACCATGCTACTCTGTCATTGATGACGTGGGCGTTGATCGTGCCACGGTCTCCAATTTGGCGAAGTTCGATCCAACGATTATCAGTCAGAACTTTGAGGGCTTTTTGAACACCTCGACGCGACGCACCAGTCAGATTGGCTAAAGTGCCTTGGGAAATCACAACGGCGTTGTGATCCCCTACCCGGGCGACAAGCAGGTGCATTATCTGAGCAGCAAGGGCGCTCTTCCGAGTTAAAAGCGCCCATGCCTCATGTGCCGCACGCTCGGTCTGGACCCATTGGCCACGATTTTTTCTTTCTGATATTTCGTTCATGTCCAGTTCCTAAAACACGAACTACAGTGCGCAGGGTGGGACTGTGACGTCAACAATTTTTGCGAACTACAGTGACAGAAACTGGAACTCCAGTGCGCACCCCCCCCCCATAACCCATTGAAATCATTGGCTCCAAAATTCGCTCTTTCTAATGATCTATAGGAGGGCAAAAAATCCACGCCAGTTCGAGCGTGAGCGCTCGCCAGTAAGCTGGCGAACGATCGGGCGGGGGTGGAGTTTTTGACTGACGCAGGCGACGGAGGAGCCTGCCCATACTTCGGTCCAAACTTTGCATCGTTGCTGGTGAGGTTCTTCACATCAACAAGCACGGCGCTGACTGGATGGGGTGGGTCAGGCAGGGCGGGGAAGGTTTTACCAAAATCCAGCGAGAACGGTTGTTGCAAACGCTGGATTTGCTG
>NZ_JBMERN010000178.1:0-5736 GCF_049310965.1 Loktanella sp. DJP18
TCATCATCGAATTTGTAGCGCAGTTTGCCATTGCCCTCGTCCATGTCCACACGGCCCACGGCGATCAGGCCGTAAACAGCGGTGTGACCTTCGGCATTGTTTACGTGGCGCATGGTCACGCTGCGCAGTTCCTCAAAGAGCCGCACCACGTCTTCGTGGGTCAGATTGCGAAACCCCTTAACCTGCTTGAATGTCGCCAGCGGCAACTCGTGCCACTGATCATCAGCGATCCTGCCCCCTGCGTTCTTCATCAGTACATCTTGGAGCTTAAGGGCTTGCAAGCTTGGCGGGTTACGTAACGCTCGCTCGCTGTACTGCCCATCTACCAGCTCGCCCGCCTTGCTCAACCGGGCAGGATCATGGCTGCTCGTCTCTGCGCTGTTGACTGCATATCCCATACCAAACCCATAACTAACACTTATTAGACAGTCAATAAGTGTTAGAAGTCCCCAAAGGTGTGTTATGGAGTCCCCAAAAGTGTGTTTAAGGTCCCAATAAGTGTTTCTTAATCGGATTACCCTTTTAACCTCAACGGCTTACAAGCCTCTGAAATAGAGAAACCTATAGAAATAAGGGAACTGCGTTCCTCTCGATGAAAATACAGTTGGTTTCGGCGCCTTTCAACACGACACAGCATGTTGAGAAAGGGGTCAAGGTAGCCGTAAGAGAGGTGGAGAGAGGCGCTGGAAGCCCTGACGGCAGTTTAGCCATCAAAATGTGCCTGCAGCAAAGATAGGCTTCTACGAGGCTAAAAAACGGGTCTGGTGATGTCGGTACCTTTAGAGCTGTTTCTGGCTACCCGGCGATCCCCAGGAACAACGCCAGTGCCCGGTTCACTTCCAGCATCGTGGTGTCGCCAACTTGGCCGAATGTGGCACCCAGTCTGTCCGTGCGGACGGTCATCGCCTTGTCGATCATGATTTGAGAGGTCGTGCGCAATCCGTTTTCCGCTGACGGCTCAACCGTCATCCTGACCAAGGGCGCGTCGTTGATGGTGGACGTGACCAGTAGAATGGTTGTGGTGGCCGTGTCAGAAAAACGATCGGACTGGATCACCAGAGCGGGCCGCGGTTTGCCGTAATCGCCCTGAAGGGCGACCGTGACCAGATCGCCCCGCTTCAAACCCAGCCGTCCACATCGACCAAGGCCGCGTCCATGAAATCACCTAAGGCAGCGTCGGCACGGTCGGACTCTGCGATGAGTAGGGCCTGACGGCGGCACTCGGCTGCAAAGCCGGGGCGGCGGGTGTCAGGTACCCAGATTTGGACAGGTCGCAACCCTGCCGCCCGCATGGCGTTACGGCGTTTCTGAACACGGTGTGAAACAGGGGTCGGCATGGCGGTCTCCTCTTTCGTTACATGTAACGAATTGGGATGGTCCGTTCAAGTCCGGGAGGCCGGTGGTCGATCTGCCGTTGCGCGGCTCAAAATGAAGGGAAGCGATAGCAGGATATGTGCGTTGTAAGACACTTTTCGTTTTAAGCGAAAAGTGCCCAGATAGGACGCACCAGCTCGCTCAGGAACGTCCGGTCTGACGAGCGAAAGCTATGGGGTTTTCTGGGCGCTGGACACCCGAGGGAGCTGGCCTCGCAACAACACGCCGTAGGGTCGAAGTGGGGCGCTCCTGTGGAGGGTCGCAATTGCAGGATATGCGTACTGTATACCAAAATTGCATTTTGGCCTCCGTACTGTGTTCAGACCCGCCCCGCACAGCGGAACGCGCGGCCTCTGCAGGGTGATCTCTGCTCGGCGGCTTTCACGCCTCTCACATGCCCCCAGATCGCCTCTCGCGGCATGTGAGAACCCGCTTAAATCCACCCCGTCGGCTGATCGGTCCAAGACGTCTCACGACGGGGCTTTGCGGTTCGGATCTGAGAGGGGTGAAGTTGGCAAGAAATAGGGGATGATTGTTCACTCCCCCTCCACGCCGCTTCACCCCCTTGTTTCCAAGGCTGCGACGGCTGTTTGAGAGTGAACTCAGAAATCTGCTCGATCAGCCTCAAAGATCCGCCTGCTGATAGGGCGGATTTTGCTGGGGAAATGAGGGTGAAGCAGTCTGGCAAAAACGACCGTGACATAATCACAGGCCAATGGACAAACTGGATGTAAATATCATATGATAGCGTAAGGTAATACCTTTTGGTGGATAGACACATGGCATCGGCAACATCCGTCAAGCTTGATGGCGGCATGAAAGGGCGCGTCCAGCATCTCGCTGAAGCCCGGAAACGTACGTCGCACTGGATTATGCGCGAAGCTATCTCGCAGTATGTCGAGCGCGAAGAAAAGCGAGAGGCGCTGCGTGAGGATACGCTCGAAGCGTGGAAGGAATTTCAGGAAACAGGACTGCACGCGACTGCCGAAGATGTCGATCAGTGGCTAGCAAGCTGGGGAACTGAAAATGAACAGCCTGCTCCTGAATGCCACAAGTAAAATTTGCTCCCGCGGCGATCCGGGATCTGCAACGGTTGCGTGATTTTTTACGCCCGAAGAGTGCTGATGCCGCGCTTCGAGCTGGTGAAGTTATCCGACAGGGCGTGAAGATACTTTGTGCGTATCCCCGCCTCGGTCGGATGATTGATGATCTTCCTGAACAATTTAGGGAATGGCCAATCGAATTTGGCGACAGCGGATATGTAGTGCGATATCGGATCAGCGACGATGCCGTGATAATCCTTGCAATCCGGCACCAGAAAGAGGCGGGTTATCAAGCTACATAGACATTATGGAGCTGTTCAACAAACGGTCCAAAGGATAGGCTAAATGAAGTGTAAAGGTATTGAGAGATGCTGCGAGTGATTGGTAAGATAATAGCGTTTGGTTTGCTATTTATTTCAGCATCAGCGGCATATGCGGAGTGCGATTTGAAAGCAGAAGATTTTTACCGAGAAGTTACCGCCCAAGAGATGACGGATTGTATTTCAGGGAATTCTGAAAAATCCGGTGCCAGAGACGATCAAGGCAACACGCCTTTGCACCTTGCCATGGTGCACAGCCCTGAAACGGAAATTGTTCGTCTACTGATATCTTTGGGAGCCAATCTCGAATCACTTAATGCAAAGAAAGAATCGGCGATACATGCCCTGGCTGCAGAGGGGAATGCCGCATCGCATGTGGCAGCATTCAGCGCGGGCGGCGGAGATATCAATGACCCCGCACCGGACGATGCCTGCAAGATCAGGGACTGTGCAACCAAACCAATCCACCGGGTAGCGAAAAGGCCCGAGGCTATTGGCATGCTGCGGGCATTTCTCGCCGCCGGTGCTGACGCGACTGCGGGAGACCCAAGTGGTAGGACGCCGTTGCATTACGCTGCTGAAGTATCCTCATGGGATGCGATCGAAGCACTGATTGCTGCTGGCGCAGACCCGAATAGCAAGGACTTCAAGGGGGTGACTCCTCTTCATCTCGCCGCCCAGCGTGGCCCCAGCGCTGATGGCAGTGTCGTGAGACTTCTGTTGTTGTACGGTGCGGATGCGGACGAGACTAACGACGACGATCAGACCGCACTGCTCCTTGCGGCGGCTTATACGGATGATCCGACTATTTGGCTGGCACTGTTTGATGCAACTGAACCCGGGGTGCGATGCCAAGCGGATAAAAAAGGTCGGACGGCCAAGGAAATGGCCGACCTAAATTCCAACATCGAACGCGACGCCAGATACTGGCAATTGAACCAAGACTGTCCGTGACCTTGCGGCTGCGATCCATTATCCAAAATATGCTGCGGGGCAGCGTTAGTGCGTTAGGTGTTTTTCGGCGCATCGCTATTTTTTTGGTCGTCTTGGGGATGCTTGCATTGAATATCGCAAGCTTTGCATTTGAGCAGGTTGGCGCAATTTTTAGCACACTGGCTGATTCCATTTTCCACACGTCTTGGGTAGCCGAAGTTAGTGAGGACGCCACTGCAGTCCGATCCCGCGCCAAAGCTATAGATGTCGAAAATGATAGACTGCGCAACGCGAACCTAGAGTTGGAAACTCGAAACAGACGACTGGCGTCGAATCTAGACGGAGCGGCAGCCACGCTGCGGAGGCAGGCAGACGAGATTGCAGGGGCGAGAGAACTACGAAGCCAATTTGACCAGATTGGAAGTCGGATCTCACGTAGGATTGCTACTGGAGGAGCTAGAAATATAGCGTCTATACCTCTTGAGAGCGCTCCATTTGTTGGTGCGTTGACTGTTACTGTGGTTACCGCTGCCGAAGTCTACGATGCGTGCCAGACGTTCGAGGAAATGCAACAATTACGCGAGTTGGCTGGCTTTGACCGGCTCGAAAATATAATGGCAAAAACGTGTAATTATGTTCCATTTGTCGGCGGGGAAATTAGCGTCAAAGAGATGTCCGTTTCTGAGTGCTTTAATCAATCACAATCACTCATAGAAATTGATAAAGCGGCGTCTGATGCCTTGATAGAAAAATGCGAATGCATTCAAGCCAATCCAAGTCGTGAAGCCATCTGTTTCCCTGAAAGCACTCGTATTGAAATAATCGATGATCTGCCCAATGAAAAACCAGATCGACAATAAGCATCCATTATTAAGTCTTTTCCTTTTAATGACGCGTTCCAAAAACCCTCGTTTTTGGAACATGCGGTCTCTGCCCCGTTTTCGCTGCCACAAACCTAGTTCAAAACCAAATGGGTTTTGGCACGTTTTTGGGCAAATGCTGACAAAATGTCATCGCTTCCATGGCCACCAGCGACGCATCTGCGATTTTGGAGCCCCGAGAAGCGCCGTAGCTTGTTGCTTCCAGGCGTCTCTATCGGAGCGCATTTCTGATAGTGCTTCTCTCTCCCGTTCAAGCATGGCCTCCAGCGCCTCAACCTTCACCTGAAGCGAAGTCTCACCCGGGGGTCGCGAAGTGTCCACTTGAGACGGTTGCGCGACGATATCAACGGGCACCATAGGAAAGACACGGTGCAGCTCGGACGGCTCGATAGAGTATCGCCCATTTTTCTCTTTCGAAGCCGAAATACGGCCTTTTGAGATAGCCCTTTGGATCGTCGTCTTACTTTTTCTGGTGGCTTTTGCGGCAGTTCCAAGGGAATATTTCATGGAGTCTCACATCGTCTCATTTGGGGTCGCATGAGACCGTATCAGGGGTATCATAAAACGCATCACTGTCAGATCCGTTTCTGACTTTTGCAAAAGCTCACGAACACCGTTTCGACGTTCTTTGCGCCCAGCTTGATACCCTTTTCCGAACAAAATGACCGGAAAGCATCTGCAAGCTTGCCGTGGTCCCAGTTACAATTTTCACGGGCCAACCGCTCCCATGGATCAGTGTACTTGATGCTTCCAGATTCAGGAAATGCCAGCCGCTCCTTAGCTTCAGCCCGCCTGCCCTTGCGGGCAACCGAGTGGGCTTCCTGTTCCCTTTTGGCATCTTCGAGAACCTCTTTGACTTCCCATGCTAGCTCGACTTCCACAGTCTTGCGGCGATCCCGCTTCGTGACACGATAGCTGACGCGGAAGCGGCTGGATTGGTTGACCTCATCAATGGCGGCGTCGAGCGCCTTTTGTTTGAAAGCAGTCCATGTCGCGAGCTTGCCTGTCTGAACACCAAGGCGGGCGCGAAGTTCTTCAACCGTGAATTGCTCCATCTGTCTTTCGCGGGCTGCGCGGAACGAAATCATCTCGTGCAGACGATGGGCGTAACGTGAGGACATGGCGAGGCCGGCGCGATAGTCCAGAATGGCGTAAAGGTTCGATTGCTCGACAATCTTGCGAAAC
>NZ_JBMERN010000179.1:0-5725 GCF_049310965.1 Loktanella sp. DJP18
GGCCCAACGTATCTGAGGTCAGCTCCGACAAGTCCAGAATGCGGTGTTCGATGGATCAGTGTTCTCGGCTCACCGTGACCGGAGGAGGGGTGAGATGGGACAGTACTTGGCTTCGATGCCGGTCGAGCTAACTCAAAAAGTCTCGTACTTTTCTGCAACCACAACCCTGCCATATCGGAGCCGTTAATATGAAATCTCGCCGATTCATCTGCGCAGCGAGCCTTTCCGCCTTACTGGCAACCGCTGCTACTGCCGACATTACCGTTTCTTCCAAAATCGACACCGAAGGCGGTTTGTTGGGAAATATCATCGCCTTGGCACTGGAAGACGCAGACCTGCCAGTCGAGCGCCGCCTACAGCTTGGCGGCACGCAGATCGTGCGCGAAGCGCTGCTGTCCAACCAGATTGATATCTACCCCGAATATACCGGCAACGCGGCGTTTTTCTTCAATGAAGCAGACAGCGATGTCTGGAAAGATGCTGCCGCCGCTCATGCGCGAGCTGCGGAGTTGGATCGTGAGCAGAACAACGTCACATGGCTTGATTCCGCGCCCGCCAACAACACGTGGGCGATCGCGGTAACCGGTGAAGTCGCTGCGGAGAATGAGTTGGTTTCGATGTCTGACTTCGGCACCTGGGTTGCGGGTGGAGGCGACGTCAAACTCGCTGCCTCGACGGAGTTTGTTTCTTCTCCCGCGGTCCTGCCTGCAATGCAGGACACTTACGGGTTTAGCCTGACGTCCGATCAGACGGTGATCCTGTCTGGTGGCGACACGGCAGCGACGATTCAGGCCGCCGCACGCGGCACCTCGGGCGTCAACGCAGCCATGGTATACGGCACTGACGGAGGTGTTGGCGCGACCGGACTTGTGGTGATGGAAGACGACAAAGGCGTACAGCCGGTTTACGAGCCTGCTCCAATCGTGCGGGCTGACGTTCTGGCAGAATATCCTTCCATACCGGAAATTCTGAACCCGATCTTTGCCGGTCTTGATATGCAGACGTTGCAACGGTTAAACGGTCGCATCCAAGTCGGCGGGGAGCCTGCCGAAGATGTGGCGCGCCAATACCTGACTGAAACGGGTGTGCTCGACTGATCGCGTGAAGCCGGGGACATGACGGGCATTCGCACACACCTTTCGCCGCCCGGGTTGCTTTTTGCCGTTCTGGGGCTGGCCGGATTACTGGCCCCTTTCATGACAATTGCAGCCAATCGCATCGTTGCAGGTGATGGCATTGTCGCATGGCGCATTGCAGGGCCTGCGATCACCGCCCCCGGCGTGGCGGCGGTGATCATGGGTTTGGCAATGGGTCTTGTCGCGGGGTGGACACGCCTGCGTTTTCTGGGGGCTGTTCTTGGCCTGACGGGGCTGCTCTGGTTGCTCTCCAGGGGCGCGCCCGTTCTTCTGTCACAAACCGGAGAGTATGCACGCGTTTCACCGGCGGCGGGCTCTTGGTGCCTGCTGGTGATTTTTATATTGCTGATGGCTGATGCGTTGGCCTCTCTGAAACCGGGGCCGGTCATGCGCGGATCACTATTGGTCGCAGTTCTTGTTGTATTGGCCCTCATCCTGCGCTCAGGCCTCCTGTCCGACTTGTCGGTCCTTCAGGAGTTTTCCAGCCGCCGTGACGCATTCTTCACCGAGTTTCTGCGGCATCTTGGACTTGCTTTCGGATCACTTGCAGCGGCAGCGGTGATCGGCTTTCCGCTTGGGATCCTGTGCCACAACCGCGCCAAACTACGGGGTGCAACCCTGCCAGTGCTCAGTTTTTTGCAGACCATTCCATCGCTTGCCATGTTCGGGCTGATGATCCCGATCCTTGGATGGGTCGGAAATACCGTGCCGGGCGCGCAAGCAATCGGCATCGCTGGGATCGGGTTTGCCCCCGCATTCCTTGCCCTGTTGCTCTATTCGCTGCTGCCTGTCGTGGGGAACACAGTGGCTGGCCTCGCCTCAACGCCGCCCGCAGTGCTGGAGGCCGCCCGCGGCATGGGAATGACGCCCAGCCAGCGTCTGTTGCGCATAGAGTTGCCGCTTGGTCTGCCGATCATCCTGACCGGCCTGCGCATCGTGCTTGTGCAGAACATCGGCCTTGCCGTCATTGCCGGGCTGATCGGTGGTGGCGGCTTTGGAACATTCGTCTTTCAGGGGCTGAACCAGACCGCGACCGATTTGATCCTGTTGGGCGCATTACCCACGGTTGTGCTGGCCCTGATGGCGGCAATTGTCATGGACATTCTGGTCGAACTCACCCGTCGAACGCCGAGGAAGCAGCATGATCGAAATTGACCGCATCACCAAAACCTATGGCACGGTAAACGCCGTCGATGACGTATCCATGACGGTGGAAACCGGATCAATCACCGTGATTGTCGGCACCTCGGGGTCTGGCAAGACAACGTTGTTGCGGATGATAAATCGCCTTGAGGAACCGACCTCTGGCGAAGTGCGAATTAACGGTACATCCACCTTATCAGTAAAGCCGCATCTTCTGCGACGGCGCATCGGCTACGCCATTCAAGGCCACGGACTGTTCCCGCACCATACGGTAGCTCGCAATATCGGCGCGGTCCCCGAATTGCTGAAATGGTCCCGCGACAAGATCAACGCCCGCGTCGATGAATTGCTCGCGCTGTTTTCAATGGACCCCGCAGAATTCCGCGACCGCTTTCCAGCCGAACTGTCCGGTGGGCAACAACAGCGTGTCGGCGTGGCGCGTGCGCTGGCATCGCGGCCTGATCTGTTGCTGATGGACGAACCTTTCGGCGCATTGGACCCGATCATCCGAACCCGTGCGCAAGAAGACCTGCGACACATCCAGCGCAAGCTGGGATCGACGATCATGTTGGTGACCCACGACATGGAAGAAGCTATCAGTCTGGGGGATCACGTGGCAGTGATGGACGGTGGAAAGCTGGTACAATATGCCCCCCCGGCCGAAATCATCGCCCGTCCCGCAACAGACTTCGTGGCAAACATGGTCGGAGATGTCGAGAGGCCCCTGCGGCTTTTGTCGTTGATCTCAGTGTCCGAAATCATTGAACCGGGCGAAGCAGAGGGAGAGGCACTGCCAGATACCGCGAGCTTGCGCGACGCCCTTTCAGCCTGCCTGTGGACGGGGCGCGATGCCCTGCCTGCCACCAGAGGGGGCGCACTTGTAGGGTGTGTGACACTCAAAGCCATTCGCGCTCAGGCTGGGGCACACGTATGAAGATCGGCCTGATCCTTCGCCCTGTGCTGATCGCGCTTCTGCTGGCTTTGGTGCTGTGGCCCGAATGGTTCATTCCGGTATTCGCGCCCTTTGCGCCCGACGGTGGCCCGGTGATTTATCAGCGGGCGTCTCTGTTGTCCCTGTCCCTGAGTCACCTCGGAATTGTGGCACTTGCCTCCGCTGCGGCGACGATCGTCGCTGTGACGCTTGCCATTCTCGTGACGCGCCCGGTTGGTGCCGCTTTTCGACCGTTGTCGCGCACGATCACCAATATGGGCCAGACTTTCCCGCCCGTCGCCGTGCTGGCGCTTGCTGTCCCTGCTTTGGGTTTCGGTGCGGGACCGACACTGGTGGCGCTTTTTCTGTATGGCTTGCTGCCAATTTTCGAGAACGCCGTCACCGCGCTGACCAACCTGCCCCGCGCCACAATGGAAGCTGCACGCGGTATCGGCCTAAGTCGATGGCAACGCCTGTTGCGGGTTGAACTGCCGCTGGCATTGCCGGTGACCCTGACGGGTGTCCGGCTCTCCATTGTCATCGCCTTGGGCACGGCTACTATAGGTTCTACTGTCGCGGCTCGAACACTGGGAGAAGTTATCATTGCTGGTCTTTTGACCAACAACACCGCGTTCGTGTTACAGGGCGGATTGATCGTAGGGCTCTTTGCCGTGTTGATCTATGATGCACTCGTACAGCTTGAGTTGTACCTGCTCGCGCGGATGGGTAGTTGAGACGTCGTCATTCCAAGAAGCCCTCATTTGTCAGGCAGATTGGCGAGACCGCAATTGCCGGAAGTTAGCGGCATCTAGCCGCCCGCGCCATTGCCGCGCGAGTGGCTTCGTCTTTGGCCCGGATGTGGCACCTGGTTGGGAGCGGTCGTGGAGATCTAACGGCTCGTCGCCATTTCGATCAGGTAGGCATAGGCAAGTGCCTGACGCACTTCATGTAGCCCAAAGGTCAGAGTATTTCGGTTCCGCTGCAGGTCCGGAGCTGGATTATTCTGCGACAAGGAATATTGCATTCGCTTGAGCGTTTCGTCGATCTGGCGGGTCCGCTCTTCGGTTTCGCCATTTCCATCGGCCATAGCCATCAGCGCCGCGAACGTATCACGGCGAAGTTCGCGGATCTGATCCACCATCTTCGCGTTCTCTGACCTCGACCCGATATCGGCTGTCGCCGGGCGGTCGAGTATGATGGAGGTGGTCCCCGAAACTGGACACCGACGTCAGCTCTGATTTGCTGTCTGCTGATATTTACCACCAAGGAGATCGAAGATGTCGAAACGAAAGCGGCATGCCCCCTGAGTTCAAGGCGAAGGTGGCATTGGAAGCGCTGACAGGAGAGGGTTGGAGGGACCGTGGCCCCAGTGGGGCCGCGTAAGCCCGAACAACGGTCGGAACTGGCGAGCCAGTTCGGCGTGCATCCGACGATGATGAACCAGTGGAGTTGGGACCCTTGGCGGACAGCCACCGGCAGTGGTCTACTCACTGAAAGTTGAAGCAACGCAACCCGATCAGCAGGAGCAGATCAGAGCTTGAAAAGCGCCAGGTTCCTTCCAGGGAATGGGGAGCACCTCAAGGTGGCGGGCTTTTTGACCCCGGCCATGTGTTTGGCCGAGGTGAAGGCGCGGTTCAGCTGGCGCGGTGAGATCGGGTTGATCTTCGGCTTGCCGGGGATCAGCCAGCCCTCGGGGCGTGCCTCGCGCCACCAGGCGCGCAAAAGCTCCAGCAACCCGGGCGGCAGCATGACCTTGCCGTCCTTCTGGCCCTTGCCCTGCTCGACATGGATCAGCATCCGGTCGCTGTCGGTGGCGCCGATCTTGAGGTTGCAGACCTCGGCCGTGCGCAGCCCGGCACCATAGCTTATGCTCAACGCAGCCCGATACTTCAGCCCCGGCCCTGGTGCTGCCATCAGGATGTCGGACACCTCCTCGTCGCTGAAGACGACCGGCAGCTTGCGCGGTTCGGTGCGGAATTGCATGTAACGCTTTATCTCTTCGCGCCGGCAGGTCATGCCGAAAAAGAACCGCAGCGCCGCGATGCGCGTGTTGAAGGTCGACGGGGTCACTCCGGTGTCCGACATGTGGAGCTGATAGGCGCGCAGATCCTCCGGCGTCGCCGTGTCGGGTGATCGCTCAAGAAAGGCCGCGAAATCGCGGATGGCACCTGGTTTGACCGGGCCGCGGCATCTGTGCCAAATACGTGCCTTTCAGAATGTACCCGGCGCGCGGGCACCGGGCCCAGCTCAAGGAAGAACCTATGGCACTCATCCTGCGATGTAACCGCGACCGTGATCTCATTCCATTGGCATCGATGCTGCGGGATGCGGACATTCCGTTGCTCAATCCGAATGCGAAAGTGCCCTTCGATGAGGTTGAATGGCACCACAAGTGGCTCGGAGACCCTGAGGACATCTCATTTTACCTTCAGGATGCATCGGGACGGGACGTGGGGTTCTTCGCCCTGAGGCAGGGCGTGGGGCCGGAGGTGCGGCACCTTACCTATGTCTATAT
>NZ_JBMERN010000180.1:0-2500 GCF_049310965.1 Loktanella sp. DJP18
CCTTCAGGTTATGAGCCTGACGAGCTACCGGGCTGCTCCATCCCGCGACAGTGTTTGGGATCGTCGAGAGATACGTGGCGTGTGTTGCGGCCTTGTCTGTGTTTATCAGGTGTGGCGATGACTTACTCTCCCACGTCTTGAGACGCAGTACCATCAGCGCTGTGGCACTTAACGGCCGAGTTCGGGATGGGATCGGGTGTTTTGCTCACGCTATGATCACCACACCAAAAAAACACAGACCGCGGCGGTGCTTTGGCGCCGCCGCGTGTCACATCAGCAGCGGACCGCTTTTGCGGTTCGCTGTCGTTCAAGTCAGCACAACTGATGTTGTGGTGTGTATACATCTTGACGGATGCAGTTGAAGTCTTGCTTCTACTGGATCAAATCAAGCCTATCGGACCATTAGTACCGGTCAACTGAACGCATTGCTGCGCTTACATCTCCGGCCTATCGACGAGGTGGTCTACCTCGGTCCTCAGGGATACCTTGTTTTGAGGGGGGCTTCCCGCTTAGATGCCTTCAGCGGTTATCCTGTCCGATCATAGCTACCCTGCACTGCCGTTGGCACGACAACAGGTCCACCAGTGGATCGTTCACCCCGGTCCTCTCGTACTAGGGGCAACTCCTCTCAAGTATCCTACACCCACGGAAGATAGGGACCGAACTGTCTCACGACGTTCTAAACCCAGCTCACGTACCTCTTTAAACGGCGAACAGCCGTACCCTTGGGACCTGCTCCAGCCCCAGGATGAGATGAGCCGACATCGAGGTGCCAAACGGTGCCGTCGATATGGACTCTTGGGCACCATCAGCCTGTTATCCCCAGCGTACCTTTTATCCGTTGAGCGATGGCCCTTCCACGCGGGACCACCGGATCACTATGGCCGACTTTCGTCTCTGCTCGACTTGTCAGTCTCGCAGTCAGGCTGGCTTCTGCCATTGCACTCAACGAGCGATTTCCGACCGCTCTGAGCCAACCTTCGCGCGCCTCCGTTACGATTTGGGAGGCGACCGCCCCAGTCAAACTACCCACCACACAGGGTCCCGGATCCGGATGACGGACCGCGGTTAGACATCAAGCAGAGCAAGGGTGGTATCTCAAGGGAGGCTCCACCGAGACCAGAGTCCCGGCTTCAAAGCCTACCACCTATCCTGCGCATGCTGTACCTGATGCCAGTGTGAAGCTATAGTAAAGGTGCATGGGGTCTTTCCGTCTAACCGCGGGTAGCCTGCATCTTGACAGGCAATTCAATTTCGCTGAGTCCACATTTGAGACAGCGGGGAAGTCGTTACGCCATTCGTGCAGGTCGGAACTTACCCGACAAGGAATTTCGCTACCTTAGGACCGTTATAGTTACGGCCGCCGTTTACCTGGGCTTCAATTCGGAGCTTGCACTCCTCCTTTTAACCTTCAGGCACCGGGCAGGCGTCAGACCCTATACGTCGTCTTGCGACTTCGCAGAGCCCTGTGTTTTTAGTAAACAGTCGCCACCCCCTGGTTTGTGCCCCCAGCCCAGACTTGCGTCCGAACCGGGCCTCCTTCTCGCGAACTTACGGAGGTATTTTGCCGAGTTCCTTAAATGTGGTTCTCTCAAGCGCCTTGGTATTCTCTACCAGTCCACCTGTGTCGGTTTAGGGTACGATCTTGTAGGAGGGCTATTTCCAGGAACCGCTCAGCAGCCCATTCAATCCGATAAGGATGAACTACCTCTGCGATCCGTCACCACTCCACGGCCCAGGAATATTAACCTGGTTCCCATCGACTACGCCTTTCGGCCTCGCCTTAGGGGTCGGCTTACCCTGCTCAGATTAGCTTTAAGCAGGAACCCTTGGACTTTCGGCGAGGGGGTCTCTCACCCCCTTTGTCGCTACTCATGTCATCATTCTCACTAGTGATCTCTCCACCCCATCCCTCACAGGGGGGCTTCACAGAAAGCTCCGCGTCTCCAAAGCAGCCTAAACTGCTGAAGAGACATGGAACTATGTCACACTACGCTCTGCTACCGCGTATATTGCTATACACCCTAGACTTCGGCTCATGGCTTGAGCCCCGTTACATCTTCGCCGCAGGACAGCTTGTTTAGACCAGTGAGCTGTTACGCTATCTTTAAAGGATGGCTGCTTCTAAGCCAACCTCCTGGTTGTTTTGGCCGTCCCACCTGCTTTCCCACTTAGCCATGAATTAGGGGCCTTAGTCGTAGGTCAGGGTTGTTTCCCTCTTCACACCGGACGTTAGCACCCGATGTGTGTCTGCCGGCTAGTACTCTTGGGTATTCGGAGTTTGGTTAGGATCAGTAAGCCGGTAAGGCCCCATTACCCATCCAGTGCTCTACCCCCCAAGGTATTCGGCCGACGCTCTACCTAAATAGATTTCGCAGAGAACCAGCTATCTCCGAGTTTGATTGGCCTTTCACCCCTAGGCACACCTCATCCCGACCTTTTTCAACAGGTGTGGGTTCGGACCTCCAGTTAGTGTTACCTAACCTTCATCCTGGACATG
>NZ_JBMERN010000181.1:0-5706 GCF_049310965.1 Loktanella sp. DJP18
TAAAGTAGGAGATATTCTGTGCAGATCAGTTATAGCTTTCTGGAAGATAAACTATTATTTTCAGCAGAACCAAATGCCGATGATATTAATTACTTCGCTGATCGTAAAGGAAAAATGCGCTGGAATAATTGCGAATTTGTCCTCCCAGAAAGCTTTGATAAAGAGGGTATTCACCCTGACGCACTTGCACTCTTAGCGATCCTAATTTATGGGCCGTTCACAAAAAAAAATATAGAACTATCGTGGGGTGTATCGCGAGATTTCTCAAATTCCGTGCTTAGCTCATTTAAGAGAAAAATAGCACCGGTTGATTCTACATTAAAACCGAGAACCTCGTTCAAAGGCTCGAGACCTGCGCTCGCGTTCAGTGGGGGCGTGGACTCTTTTTCTGCCCTTAATATTCTGCCTGACGACACGGTGCCCGTCTTCTGTCATCGGACACGCCCAGCTGGTGTACCTGTCGGAATGTACCGGGCTGATGCAGCGTTGCGTGCATGCGATAATTTAAAAAGCGATTACGATGTAGTTGTAATTGAAACCGATATGGAGTTTGTTAGGGACCCGGTTGGATTTGCGGTAGACTGGACAAATGCTGCTGGAGCAGTCTTAATTTCAGATATGTTTAATATAAATTCAATTTCATTTGGTATGATTATGGAAAGCGCGTACTTCCTTGGTCATCCACACTACTCAGATCTTAAGAAACGTAGTGTATACTCCGCATGGGCCCCAATTTTTGAAGCAGTGGGTTTACCGATATCATTACCTACATCAGGGCTATCGGAAGTTCTAACGTCAAAAATGGCCGCAATTAAAGGTGATACATGGAGTGCCCAATCTTGCGTGAGAGGCAATGCTGATGAGCCCTGCATGAGATGCTTTAAATGCTTCAGGAAAACTATTCTTGACTCGCGTCTGACTGGAGATGAACTCCCCAGCAGTCATTTCGATATGGCGATACACTCTAAAGAGGTGAAGAACCGACTGCTTCAAACGCCTATTCATCATGAAGATGTCTTAGCTTTTAGCTTAATTGGCCTTAATTGCGAGCCAAATCCAATACTTGACGCTCTTCAACAAAAAGTTATGCCTATTTTTGAATACGGTTCTGGCCTTAAATTCCTCGAAAAGCTCTATCCTAAGTCGAGGGAGTTAGTGCCGGATTTTCTTTGGGCAGAAGTTAGTGAAAATATTTCATGTTATGCTGGAACTTGTAGCGAATCCGAAATTCAAATGATCGAAAAATGGGACGTAATTGAACTCACGACAAATGACCGCTATATTCAGGCCCAAAGCAAGTTGTTGGAATTGCTAAACTGATGAATTACTTTTTTAAAGGTTGGGATGCCCGCTCACTTACTACAACTGATTGGTATCAGTAACGCCCAAACTAAGTTTCTCGAGTCCTTAAATTAGCCCCGTGAGCACCGCTTCGAACGCGGCCGTAATGAACATGGACCAGAATGGTTTGATATTTTACAAAGTTTCGAAATATCCAGTGAGCGTTGGGGGAACCGCTATGGACGCAACCAAATTTTCCAAACATATCGAAGCCTCAATGGCCCTCAAAAGAAGGTATCCAAGTCATTGGACAAGACCTTTCTTCAATAAGATCATAGGACGCCAATTCGCGGCAAACTTTGGTTTGCGCGGACCGGACGTGATCGCCCAATACCCTTCGGTTTATGACCTGCCCGAACTGGACACCTTACCGACCTCCTGCGTGATCAAGCCGACCAATGGAAACGGAAACCGCGGAGTGTTTTGCATCCGCGATGGGTGGGAAATTATGGATGCTCTGCCTGTTAGCCGCGACACGATCGTCGCGACCTTCAAGGCGAGCGACACAATCTCAGAATCGCCGGTCATCGTTGAAGAGCTAATTGTCGATTATTCCGGCCGGGAAGGACTTCCAAGAGACTTTAAGTTCTACAACTTTGGAAACCGTTGCAGTTTCATACATGTAGTTGAGCGCAATCACCGCAAGGATCAAAGTAAGAACCGGCACTGGTTTCTAAACGAGGATCGAACGCCCTTTGCCTATCAGTTTATCAAGTCCCAAAAACATTCACAAGATTTTCTAGAATTGCCACCTTTCTTTGACGATATGCTTGCCCTCTCCAAGCGATTTTCCAAAAAGCTCAACTCCTTTGCTAGAGTGGATCTTTATGCCGCGCAAACAGGCCCCATATTCGGCGAAATCACAGCCTACCCGCACGGCGGGAAAGGCTATCTGGAAGAAGCTGACCTTTATTTAGGACGCCAATGGCGCGGATACTATGGCGCTTCCCGGCTAGATTTTTTGAAATATTTAAAAGTCAAATATTATGGACACTGACGGATAGCGCGACACGCGCGTAGACGCGACAGACAATCGGTTTGCGTCT
This sequence comes from Loktanella sp. DJP18, assembly GCF_049310965.1. Taxonomy (NCBI): domain Bacteria; kingdom Pseudomonadati; phylum Pseudomonadota; class Alphaproteobacteria; order Rhodobacterales; family Roseobacteraceae; genus Loktanella; species Loktanella sp. DJP18. Next base: position 2,388 of record NZ_JBMERN010000181.1, read on the forward strand.
TCCTTGGCAGCTTGACTTCCGGACCGCGCCGCCGCAAAAGAAAACCAGATGCCACGACACGCAAAGCGGTCGGTTTGAGCGCTGTCTGGAACAGATGGAAACGATCTTGATCTCCGAAAATTCCGTCTACAGTCTGCCATGCCCTTAACATTCTCCAAGCGCCTTTTGCTGCACGTCGGCCAGCCGAAGGCCGGCAGCACGGCGATCCAGAACTACCTGTCCGCGCAGCGCGAGGCGCTTCTTGCGCAGGGCATTCTGTTTCCCCGGTCCGTCCTGCTGCGCCGCAATCCCTTCGATAAATCGCGCACGCCCGGTCACTATACTCTGTTGCAGGCCCTGACCGACCCCGATTATGCTAGTGTGCTTGACGCACTCGACGCCGAACTTTTACAGCATGAAGACGCCCGCACGCTGATCGTCTCGATCGAAAGCCTGTTCTCGGATCAGCCGGACCCTGTCCTGATGGCGCTGGCGGCACGGTTTCAGGATTGGGATATCGAAATCATTGCCGTCCTGCGCGCTCTGCCCGAATGGATGGCCTCACGCTACGTCGAGGAATGTCTCAGCGGTTTCCGCGGCTGCCTTCAGACGCCCGATCAGTTTTGCGACGAGAAATTCGCCCGTGGCGCTCATGACTACGCGGGGCGGCTGGACCATCTTGCGACGATCTTTCGACCATCCGCCATCCATGTGATCAACTACGACGCGGCGCATGTCGGCGACGGGCTGGTGCCTGCGTTTTTGCAACAGGCCGGCCTGTCCGCGACGGACGGCGCCCTAGCCACCGGCATCCGGGCGAACGTGCGGGAAAAGGAACTGTTTCTGGTCGAAGGCAAACGCCGCCTGAACCATGCCCATGCCCATCTGCCGGCGCTGGTGCGTCAGGAACTAGAACATGATATTCGCGTCCATGCCCGCGAGATGGCTTTGCAGCTGCCCCCCGACATCCCGCGTTTCACCGGCGATCACATCGAGTTTCCGCCCGCCCGGTGCCGTGAAATCCTGCGCTCCAACGCGCGGTTGGTCAAAGAATACGGTTTAGTGCCACCTCTGGCCGACCCCGCACCGCACAAAGACAGCGACGATCCCGCCCTGCACAAACGCTTCATCGACGGGGCAGACGCGCTTTTGACATTCGGTCTGAACCGCATGGCGCAGCTTTTGCAGGCTGCAATCCCGCACGATGCGCCAAAGCCCGCAAATCCTCATCCGCTGGCGCTTGACGGCCACGAAATGCTGATCGCGCAGATCGCCGCCGCGCGAGTCATCGTCAGCATGAACGCACCGGACGCGGCAGTCATTGCAACCTGCTTTCATAACAAGCTGCCGGTGTATCTGTCCTCACCGGACATAGTGTTGCACAATCTGCACCGGGTTTCGGATACTTGCCTGCCGTCGGATGCCGTCGTTTTGGATGCCCCGGATCAGCTGGCAAAACTGCTCTCTGTTACGCCGGCCGATCTGGTGATTTGCCCGGTTCGCACGCCGTTGCGGCAAATCGCCGATGCTTGGGCCTGTACCGGTGCCGATGCGGTGCTTGTCACTTGCGGCCATGACCCGCAAAAGTTGACGGATATGGCCCTGCACCTAAATTTGCTAATCTGCGCACAGACCGGAGCCTTTGCATTTCTGGCCCGCAAGACCACGGCACACAAAAAGAAGGCGGGCCGCACATGACCCACAGACCCGAAAACCAGGGCGCGGATCTGCCGCCAGGCGGCATCATCCCCACCGCGCTTCTGCCTTTCTTCTGGCGCCCCCGTTTTCCCGGTACATCGCCGGTCATAACCTGTGTACCATTGTTGTTCTGGCTGCCTCAGGCGCTTGAGGCGCGGCGGGTTGCGGTTCTGGGCGTCGGTGACGGTGTGGCGCATTTCGCGCTGTGCCAGGCCTTGGAAAAGGACGGCCTGACGGGGTTGTCATGCGACGGTATCGGGTTCTGGCGGGGTGCGGCAGAGGATGCACCCGCCGTGCCCCCCGCCCTGCGCGAACACAGCGAGAATGTCTATGACGGCCTCTCGCGCCTGCATTCCGTAGCCAGTCCCGGCGCGGCATGCACGATACTTCATGGTGCGGACCTCGACCTTCTTTTCATTGATCTGGACAGCGTCCCGTCCGAGGATCTGCCTTGGGACGACATCCCCTCAATGGTCGGTGCATCCGGCCTTGTGGTGGTCCACGGATCTGCCGACCTGCCCGCCGACGGTCCGGCGGCGACCTTTCTGGCCGGTCATGCAGCGCTGCGCCATGACGGCTGGACGAGGCTGGCCCTGTGTCCCATGGGCAACGTCCCCCCTGCTCTGTCAGTCCTGCTGGATGCGGCTCAGACGTCCGATGGCAAGGCCGGGCTGGCGCTGGTCCTGCGCCGTTTGGGACAGGGTCTTGTCGCGATAGAGGAAACCCGCACCCTGCGCCGCCAGACAGAGGACCAAGCCTTGGTGCTGACGGATTACGAGAACACGCTTGCCAAAGTGCAACGACAGGAGGCGCAGCTTCAGAAAGGCTATGATCTGCGCGGGGGCAAACTGGCAGAGCTTCAGGTCAGACATTTCACGACCGAAGGCACGGTGGCAGGCCTGCACGCGCAGGCAAAACACCAGGCGCAGCTTCTGGCCCAAGAACGTCGCCTGCGGTTTGACGAAACCGCCGCCCTGACCCGCATGCTGGAACACGAACGCCAGGCTGGGGGAAAGACCCTTGCCGCGCTGAAGGCCGAGAATGCAAGCCTGTCCATCCGGATCACAAAGCTTCTGGGCAGCACCTCGTGGAAGATCACGGCCCCAGTCCGCCGGATTAGGCGTATGGTGAAAAGAAGGTGACCGCGCGGCCCATGGCGCGCGCCGCATGACCTGACATCAGCAAGGCCATCACATGACGGACCAGACACAGGTTTCCCTGCAGGCACGATATGACATTCAGGTGCAAGAAATTGCGGTCCTGACGCAGGCGCTAGCCCGTATTTCCGCCAGTCAGGACAAAATGGCCGCGCTGCAACGCGATCTTGCCCGGGCGCAGGCCCAGATCGACGCCATGCGCTCCAGTACGTCATGGAAAATTACGCGTCCTCTGCGGGCTGTCGTGCGGGCCGTCAGGTCTGCCCGGTCACCATCATGATGTCATCCGCGGGGACCTGCATATCGGTCGGCGCGGGAAACCGCCTTTTGGTTGCAGGAAACGCGGTGAACAGCTCGTCGCGCGACGGCACCGTATCGTGCCAGGCCGTCATCGCATCCAGGTAATCGCGGCGCATCTGCGATGTTTTGCCCTGACGGACGCGGGTGCCGAACACGTGATGGTTCGTCAGGCTGTCGGGTGCATC
>NZ_JBMERN010000182.1:0-5688 GCF_049310965.1 Loktanella sp. DJP18
ACCGTTTCACAAACTTGAGAAACGGCCATCTTCGAAGGCCATTCTTCCGGGCGTCCCGCCCGGCTCTTCTCTTGGATTCAGCGCAGCTCTTTGGGCAGCGGAGCGGCACTCCACTGCTTTCAGATTCGGCAAGGTCGAGGCTTCAGAAGCTGCTCAGCAGCGCCAGGTAGATGTGCGTTGCCTCAGGCCCTTTGGGGTCGACGGGTCCATCGCCATCAGCGTTGTTGGCTGAAACATAGGCGATCGGGGCGGGACCGTTGGCATCGCGCTCGAGCAGGACGTCCATGTCGCCTGTGGCGGGGTTGGCCGTGCGAATGTCGATGAGGTGGGCGATGAGGTGATCGAGTTTCATGATGATCTCCGTTTGGAAAAATGAAGCGTTGGGGAGGGATCAGCCGCGGCGCGCCTGACGCCAGGCTGAGGGGGCGACGATGCCACCGGAGGCCCAGAAGCCAGCGCGGTCAGACTGCGCCTGGTGCTGGTCGTAGCTGTAGTTTTTGTTGTGGTGCATCAGCGCGATCGCCATGCCGCGCCGCACCATTTCGCGACCGACATCGGTTCCGTCGGCAAGCGTGACGCGGGCCACAAGACGGTCGTAACGATCGCGGTCCACAGGGTGGATCGTGACGGTCTCGCCACGCACGAGGCTGCGCAGCATGGCCGTCGCGGCAGGACCTTCGGGCTGGTCGTATTCGGGCGCATCGATGCCGTGCAGGCGGATCTTGATTTCGGTGCCGTTCGGCGTCGCAACGAGGCTGTCGCCATCAACGACACGCACCGCGGCCTCGAAGGAGGCGGGAGTAATGCCGCCAAGCTTGAACAGCAGGCCAAGCAGGAATACCAGAACCTTGAAGGCAAAGCCCATCAGGGCGAATCCCACGCGGAACAGGGTGGTGATGATCTTGATGATATCGCGCATGGAAAATCTCCGGGGTCCTGGGGGTTGGCAGTCTCACAAATGAGAGTGCCGGCCCCAAGGGACCATTCAGCACATTGTGCTGACGCCGGGCGGTTCACGTGGTGAGACGAATGTTCTTCAAAAAGAAAAACCAGATCCGAAACTAGCTCTGTGACAGCCGCGGGTTGGCTCCGGAAAAAGCAGGCCTCACCTGATCAGGAACAGCGTAAGCGCCAACCTGCGGTGCGGGACGCACGCAGATGGTGTCCATCGCGGAGTCGATGATGAAAGCGGGGACGGGAGCGGGGGTCGTCATGGGATGTCCTTGGGATGCACGGACGCGGAAAGCGCGCCGCCTGGTGCATGGGATATCGGTCCCCCACATGCGGGCGGAGCCGGGCTGGACATAAAAATACCGCCGCTCCCGAAACGGGGGCGGCGGGGTGTGGTGCCTTGGCACCAGGTTCAGTCCGGGTCAGGAGGTCCGGCCTGTCCGGGATGACGGGTCGACGTAAAACTTGTGATCGCCAATCTGACGGACCAGTATGATCCGGCTCGCCCATCCGGGATTTACGCCCGTGGTGTGATAGTGATCAGCGCCTTGCAGCTCTGGCAGCGGACCGATGGCCAGTGTTGCGCGGGCGACTGCGACGGAGCGCTGCCATGCGTCACGCTCGGTGATGGCCTCAAACGTGTAGCGTGTCAGCATGAAGCTGAACTGCACCGGCACGACGACATCGCAAGGCTTGCTACCCCAGCGACCTTTCACGGCCGCACGTTGAAGGATGACGGAGGCCACGGCGCGCTGTCCGAACTCGGACTGGTTGCGGGCTTCATGGTAGATCGCAACGGCAAGGCATGTGAGGGAGTTTGAGCCCTCAAGTGTTGTCGGAACAGCAAGCGCACCGATATTTGTATCGGGTGTGACCTGACCGTTGAGCCGCAGTGTGTGTCCGATCGGTGCGGTCTTGGTGGAGAAACGACCGCCGGTGTTTCCGGTGGGGGCGGAGATGGCATAGACCTGGGAGAGGTCGATGGTGCCATCGAAGGCGGCGTCGAGGCTGTATTCGGGCTGCGCGGCGGCAGCCCGGCGTTCCGAATAGTCCTCAGAACTTTCGTTGGCAGATGCTGTCGTGCCAATGGCTACGACTGCAACTACCGCCAGAGCGATACTGCGGATCATGATGTCTTCCTTGATTTTCTGGGTATGACGCTGCGTGGAAGGGCAGGTCCGTGCGGATGACGAATGGACCTGACCTTTGACCGGCGTCGCGGTCTGCCGGAGCTTTCGCTCCGGGTCTTGTTCTCAGGCGGCCGTAGCCTCCTGGATGAAAAGAAGGCCGATGGCGGCCTGTCGTGTCGCTTCGGCCAGGCACGGCATTTCGCGTGCGTCGGCCTTGTCCATGACGATGGTGACGCCGGCATCCATCGCGCGCGACAGCGTCTGCTCGAAGCTTTCGAGTGCAACAGCCATGGCGGCGCTATGTGCGCCATCAGGATTGGAAAGCAGGGGGCTGCGATCGAAGATCGTGATGATCTCGATGGTGTCGCCCGGAGTGGATGCCGCCAGGGCAGTGTCGATGCAGGCAGCAATGGCGAGCACGACGCCAAGCTTGCGGGTTCCCGATCGCGTGGCAGCAGCCTGTTTCAGGGTTTCTCCTTGGGATGATTTCAGGACCATGCCGATCCCAATCGTCTCGCTCGAAGTTGCGGAAACGGCATCGACAGCGATCAGGTGAAGCGCAGGCTCTGCGCCGTTCATGCCGCAACCGCGTCTTGCATGGTCAGGCAGGCACCAGAGACCATGATTTGACCGCGGTCGATCAGGGTATCGGCGGCGAGCGACATGCGCTCGAAGGAGCTCAGCGTCAGCGGATCTTTCCCTGTCGGGATCTCCACTTCGAGGTCACGGACCTGGTCGTCGCCGTTGTTGATCGTGAAGGTCGTGCGCAGCGTGATTTTCATCCGGATTCTTCCTGCTTGGTTTTCATCAAGGGCGCGCTTCGTGGCCCGTTCTCACCCTTGAGAACGGACACGAAGGGGGCACCAGCGCGGCGCCGCCAGGTCTCGCGCAACAAAAAGGCCAACCCGCTTTTGACGGGTTGGCCAATGATGGTTTCGGACGTTGTCCGCCCTCAGTCAGGACTGCTGTCGCAGGAACTGTCAGAAGAGTCGGAATCCGATGGCGCACAGTCGTCAGCGGGTGCTGCGTTATAGACAGCGATGCCTGCGGCGACGGCACCGCCGGCTAGGCCGCCGAAGCGTGTAATGTCATCGGTGGCGTGATCACGGCATGCTTGTGGGGTGCAGCGTCCGAGCGCAGGGAGAGCGTGCTTGCCAGGCCGGGTCCGATCCAGCCGGGCATGCCGGGGTGCATGTCATCGTCACGGCGCGCGGATGACGAGATGGTGGATCGAGATGTGCGGACCGTGGTGCGGGCGTCCGTGATCTCCGGCTTGGGCAGGCGCTTGGTGACGCTCCTCACGTAAAACAGGACGGCAAGGAGGCAGAGGGCGCTGGTGATAAGGACGGGGTTGAACATGCGAAGCCTTTCAAGGCAGAGGATTGATCTGATCGACGTGATGTCGCTGCGGACAAGATGGGATCGAAGATCTCGGTGTGGTTGCGATGGGGGCGAAATTTTCGACCTGAGGGTTGCGCATAAAAAAATGGGGCAGCCTTGCGGCTGCCCCGGATCGGTCATAGCCCCTGAGGCTTAGAACGGGATCTCGTCGTCGACCATCTGCTCGGTGGTCTGCGACGCGGTCTCGTCGGACGCGGTGCCGGCGGTCTCGGACACGCCCTCGGCGGTGGCATCGGACGCGGCAGCGGCGGCATCTTCACGGACGGTCTTGTCCTTGAAGTAGACGATCTTCAGCTGGTCTTCGCTGTAGGTGCCGCCGTTCTCGTTCTTGCGCTGCACAGCTTCCATGGGGCCCTTCATCCAGATTTTGGAGCCCTCGCCTGCGGCTTTGATCGCGTCGATCGTTTTTGCCGTGAAGGCAAACGCGGTCTGCTCGAACTTCACGCAGTCGATCGTGACGACGGCGTATTGGCCCTTACGGCCGGATTTCAGGGCAATCGACTTGATCGTGCCGAAGCGCTCGATCCACTTGTCGCCAGCGGCGCGTGCGGGGGCTTCGGACTGTGCGGCGGACTGTGCTGCGTTGTTCTGGTCGGTCATGTTGATCTCGCTTCTGGTTTGATTTTTTCCGAGGCCTTCGATGTTGGCCGTCTCGCGCAATGCAGAGACGGACATCTTCGATGGCCCGTTTTCTCTGATCTTCTCTTTTTCCCGCTCTCTTGCCGGGCACGTCATCTCCCCGCTCAGAAAAAACAGACAGAAAGAAAGACAGACAGACACGAAAAAGGTGAGGAGAGGTCAGGCCGAAGACCGGGGCATCGCCTCCATCAACCTGGACCCGAAAAGGAAAAAGCCGGCACATCCTCTCGGATGGCCGGCTCATGATCTCGAAGGGGTGCCGATCAGGCTTCTGTGGCACCCACCTGGGCATCATCCTCCAGGACGACGGACTGACAGAGGAAGCGGCCCACGCGCCACGCAAGGAATACGAGGCAGGCGAGGGCGGCCCAGCCGACAGCACCTGCGACGAAAAACCGGACCGGCACGTCGAAGGGACTTTCGAGATACAGTGGAGATGAGTCCAACAGGGCGAAGCTCCCCATGATCATCATGAGGGCTGCCAGAGAGGTAGCCGTCATGGATACGAATAGGATGCCTCCAATGACAAGGATGCAGCCGCGGCCCAGCATCGTGCATGGCTTGGGGAGGGGCTTGCCTGGACGGTTTCCCAGATGCTTGTAGAGGAACGAGGATGTCTTGATCTTGAAAAGCGGCATCACTGCCTCCCTGTATGACTGATGTAGCAATGAAATTGATACGACAGCGCACATCCGGAAATGCAATCTGCCGGTCTTCTTCTCCCCGGGACCCGCCCACCCCATGACGAGATGACAAGGAAAAAGCGCTGGGCATCCACTTGGGAGCACCGGCGCCTACCTCCCTCGTATAGAGGGTTTTGTCATCTGTTGGTCTTGTCTCTCCCCCTATGGAGAGGATGGAGACCTATGGGAGTGTGTCAGGCCATCGCGAGGTGCGTGGCACCGTGGCGTGCGCCGAGATCGACGAGGGCGCTCAAGCGCTCCACGTAGTCGTTAGGGCCATCCTCTGAGGCTTCCATGTCACCGGCGCGGAACGCAGCGATCTTGGCCTGCACGTCGGCGATGGGCCACTTGATGACCCACCCGTCGGTATCACTCCCCTCGAGGCCCAGTTCTTCACGCAGGTAGGCACTGGAGCTGGCGGCCAGATCGAGGATGGCGTGCTCGACGTAGTTGGGGTTCGCCACGAACTGGCCGAGCTTGTCGTCCCACAAGGTGGGTTGACCCTGCTCGACCTCGAAGACCTCGTTGAGGTCATTGGGAGCGATCTCACCGGAGTTCTGGGTGGCGAAGTAATACATGTGGCTCATGGGGATCTTCTCCGGATCAGTGAGGAGGTGAAGGACGGGCTCAGTCGAGGGCTCAGTCGAGGGCTCAGTCGAGGGCTCGGCCGGTCCGGATCATGTGGATCAGGCTCATCGCGATGATCGGCACGCTTGCGCCCAGCGCGATCAGCGCGGCCGACCCGGCGTCGCCCTGAGCTGCGGCAAGAGCCAGGATGGCGAAGGCTGGCGCGCCCGCGATCGTCCCGATCACGCAGAGGATGAACAGGACGTAGGCGCGCGGACTGGCGAACTGGAGGTGAGCATCCCACAGGCCCGGCGTGT
>NZ_JBMERN010000183.1:0-5643 GCF_049310965.1 Loktanella sp. DJP18
CAGGCCCAAGGCCGCAAGAAAATGGATTGTGCGGGCCGATTGTCGGCCCCCGAAGAGGTCGAGCATCCAAGGCGCCGCGGCGTTCATCGCCGGCGACATCGTGAGCCCGGTGAGGACCATCAAGGGTCCAAGAACGAGTATCACCGCAAGGTAACTGAGCTTCTGAAGCACGTTGTAGTGCCGTGCCTCCTCGCCCTCGGAAAAGCGCAGGCGCGCATGTTCGATGACCGTCTGCGGGATGTGGCGGATCTGCCGGCGGGTCGGAACGAGGCCACGCCGCAAATGTCCGGTCGCCAGCGAATAACCAATATAGACCAGCCCGTTTAGCACGAAGATCCAGACGAAGGTGAAGTGCCAGTGCCGCATTGAAAGCCATTGCGAACTCGGCAGTGTCGCCCACGACGGAAAGGCCCGCGCCCCGCCGGCCGACAACCCCAGGACGCCAGTCGTCTCGAACATGTATTGGTCGAGGATGCGGACAGCTCCAATCTGATCACCGGCCTCGGATGTCTCGGGGCCGATCACCAGAAACGGGTTTTCGAAGTTTGACACGCTCCCCCAGTAAAGGGCCGGATGCGCGTTGAAGATCTGAAGCCCGCTCATGAGCAGCACGAGAATGCAGAACATGTTGACCCAGTGCGTGAGCCGGATCGGCAGTGGGTGGCGGTAGATCCGCATACGGCCCCGCCGTGCGGACCCACCGGTCTCGGGGTCGTCCTCCGGAGCAGGCGGCCCGGTTCCCCTCAACCGAACTGCAGGAAGCGATGAGCCGTGGTCGGACCCTGTCACGCCTGTTTCCTTGCCCCGTTTTCGTCATTGTTGCCAAACACACCAAGGCTGCGATTGTTCCGGCTGCTACGACGACGGCACTGCGGTTGGTCGTTCTGAAGTTTCCCCGAAGTAGGCGCTGATCAGCAGTCGTTCACGTAACAGAAGGCGATCGGACGCGCGCATAAGCGCATCGCTCCTCGATCGTCTCAGCCCCACGATCTGCGGAGCGCGCCCCTCGGCCAGCAGCTTGGACCCCGTCCGGGCGAAGCGCTGCAGCGGCACGATCGTCGTTGCCGCCAACTCGCAGTCGTCGGGAAAGCTCGATCGCCCAATCCACCTTGACCCCACTCCCGTCTTCGAAAGGTGCTCGCAATTGCGGCAGGGCACCTCTCCCGCCTGCAAACGGCAGCTTCCCGTTCCGATGTGGACGAACGGCAGGTCGAGCACCTGCCGCGGTAGCCAGCCCGGCCTGCGGTTCTTCCGGAGGCCGGTCGTCTCGTCATTCCGGCATGCCGAAGGCGGTGACGGTGTTTCTACCGCCGGCCCAGTCGCCGAAGAGCGCAGGCGCACCGGTGCTGACGAAAACGCGGCCGTCATCTGCCCGGACCGAGCTGATGATGGGGCCGGGCGTTTCGGTGCTCCACACCTCGCTGCCGTCCTGGGCGTTGTAGGCGCGCAAACTGCGGTCGAGCGAGCCCAGAAAGTACACATTACCCGACAAATACCCTGCCGCATTGATTTCTGCAGGCTGAGCTTTGTCGTTGACCCACAGGTGACTTCCCGTGGCGGGATTTAGCGCCTTGATCGAGGCCGGGTGCTGCTCGGGCGGCGCGGTGTGGATGTAGCTATTGTTGCTCCACGCTATGATGCGATCCCCGCCGATCGAGGCCTCGCCATGAATGCCCCCGTCCACGCCGCCATAGCCGATGGAGGTGGCCCAGAGCGGCTCGCCCGTCGATGCATCCCAGGTATGGAAGATGCCACTCTTCTGCCCGGCGCCCACAAGAAGCCGAGGCTGCCCGTCGATAACCGCCGTGAAGAGCTGTGGGCCGCCAGCAAAGTCGTAATCGGGACCTTCGGGCATTGCCATCGTCCAAACGTCATGCTCCGTCGTCTGGTGCGCCCACTTGATCTCGCCGGTGCGCGCATCCACCGCAACGATGGCGTCTGAAAGCTCGGTGGCTTCGCCGGTGTAGTTGTTGCCGGTGGTGAAGTAGAGCGTGCCGCTCATAGGGTCTACGGCGAAGGAACTCCAGACCGCTACTCCGTTATGCGGCTCCTCCACAAGCTGGGTTTCCCAGACTATTTCGCCTGTGGCGGCATCAAGCGCCAGCACCTTGCCGCGGAAGTTCGGCTCGAAGTTTTCCATCATGGCCGTGAGCGGTTCCTCAACCGATTGCAGCCCGATGAACAGGAGTCCGTCCCACGTCATCAGCCGCGACTGATTTCCCGCGTGCTCGTCCTCCGCAATCTCCGTCTGCCACAGGACCTCGCCGGTCTCCGCGTCGAGTGCATAGGCGGTTCCCTCCACGCTGGCCTGATAGACGCGATCGCCATCGGTGGCCCCGGTTCCGGCAAAGCCGTGCCACGGCCATTGAGTCATCGGCTCCGCAATCGTGTTCTGCCAGAGTACCTCACCGGAGGCGGCGTCAGCAGCGTAGACTGTCCCGCCCCAGTCGGCGAAGAAAATCCGGTCTCCCTCGATGAGGGGGACATGCGAGATCGGGTGTTCGCTCTCGACAGACCAGATCTGCTGAAGCTGGCCGACGTTGTCGAGCGTGATGGCGCTGTCAGTTGTGTCGGCGTTGTGGTTGGCGAGAACCCGGTCCATGTCCTCGGGAGCGGGCTCGGTAGCGGTCAATTCCTGGAACACGCCAGAACTCTCGGCCCCGGCCTCGAACTCTACCATGGTGATGATGCCGTCGGTGTCGGTGTCCCACGTGATAGGGCCGAGGTCGACCGCCTGCTCTCCAAAAGAGGAATCGATGCCTGCGTCCCACTCCTCGACCGTCAGGATGCCATCCTCACTGGCCCACAATGCGAACAATTCTCCGGCGGTCTGTTGCGCCCACAGAGGTTGCGCAGACGCCGTGACGAGCAGCATCGCTGTCGTCAGCCAAAGGTTTTTCATGTAGATTTCCTCCCAGATAAAGTTGTTCAACCAGAATGGCGAGGATGTCAGGGAATACCGAGCGACAGACTCCCCGCATGTTGTTGAACCAGCACCAGAGGGAGATGTTCCCCTACGTCGATACCGGCCTAGGAGCCAACGCGGCCGGAAGCGTTATCTCAGGGGCGATATTGTCTGGATCTCTGCCCTTCAAGCCAGCTTGCCGTTTTTTGCGACAGCAGTGGCTGTTAACCGCTCCTGACGAATGATGACTGACGGAGGAGGACGGCACCGGTGTTGCTGTGAAAACCTGGTGCCGTCCAGAAGTGGCTTGTCAGGGCCCGCTGAATGAGGAGACGACGGCTTGGCCATCCACCATTACGGGTGTGTCCACATCGGTCATCTCAGGCCCGAAGTCGTAGGTGCCGTTGCCGTTGCTATCGAGGTGGAGCATAGCGAGGTAGTCCTCACCGTCTGCGAACGGGAAGTTGATGGTGATCTCAACGTTCTCGTTCACCCCTGCGCTGACGGCCGCATGGCCGATCGACTCGGGTACGACTGGCTGGCCATCGAGCACGGTGTGAATGACTAAAAAGCCATCCCGCTCCGCCACCACCTGCGGGACGGTGACCGTGTCGCCGTCGATCGTCACGCCCTCGGCCACAATCATCGGAGTCATCAAGCGTTCCGTAGCTGCGTCGGCCGTGCCTGCGTCCGCAGTACCAGTTACCCGCCAGATCACACCGGTGCCGGGAACTTCGTTGTAAGGCGGACGGCCCTGCTCGGTAAGCGACATGTCGATCTCCACCACACCATAGTCTACGATGTAGAGAGCGCCGTCTGGCCCGAACTGCACGTCGAACGGTCGGTCGAGGCCTTGACCTTGGGCGTCTTGGCCAGAAGCGGGACCAGGTTGCATATTAGCGACGAACGGCGTGATTTCACCGGTCTCGGGATCGACTGAGACCACCCGAGAACCGACTGGCTCCTTGCCTCGCAGAGGATTGGTCGGAGGAGCAAGGTCACCCCACTCGGCCACGAGCACATGGCCCGCGAGGTCGCCCCAGGCAGGAGGCACCACATCAATCATGGAAGGCGACGAGTTGAAGGGGTGCAACGCAACCAGAAGCCCAGGATCAGGCGGCGTAAGCCCACTTGCCTCATGGTCGATGACGAAGCCCAGATCCTGTCCAACCGACTCGCTGTTGATGAAGACCTCCGCCATGAACTCGTCAGGAGCGTTGAACCGTTCTTCGGTCAGCGGCTGAAGAGCAGCCGAGAAGTCCGGCACCCCGTACCAAGCGCCATCCCGGACGCGGTAGAGCGGATCACCCTCGTCCTGCACAGGGCGGGCGCCGCGGATGTCATAGCCGTTCTGGGCCGCGTACATATCGCCTGTGGCGGGGTCCCACGCGATGCCGAGGAGATTTCGGAAGCCCCAGGCCACGGGTGTAATTGTCTGCTCGGCATTGGCGGGGTCAAAGGCCAGGATCGATCCGCCGCACTTGTTGTCACCCTCAATGACTTGTCCCGGCTGGGTCTCGGTCCCAAAAGGGACATAGGCGCCAGTCATTGTCATGTCGTCGGGGTCATCCTTGGTCATGGGATTCGGCATCTGGAAGTTACGGCCAGTCAGGGTGATGTCTTGGCAGGGGACCGGATGCAATTCAGGGCTCAGCATGACCCACGGGGCAATTGAGGTATCGACAACTCCAGAGTTCCCAGCTGCACCAACGGTCACATACATCCGACCATCCGGGCCCACACGAATGTCATTTATCTGGTGCTCGGCTTGACTGTCGATGAGGCCGTCGAAGACGCGCGTAACCTCCCCGTCGAGCGTCACGCGGGACACTGCGCCCGTCAGGTCGTCGGCATCGCGATGGGTCAGGTAAAAGGCACCGTCATGCCAAACCAAGCCTACCGCCGCGGTGAAGACGCCCTGGCCAGTGAGGTCGACCACCTCCGAAGTATTGCCTTCCTCAATCTGCAGGATACGAATCGGCTCCTTCACAGCAGGATAGAGCGCCCCACCCGCCTCGAGCACATACATTCGACCGTCGTCGTCCCAGGCCAGAGCAGTGGGGAAATTGAGCCCGTCGACGACTTTTTCAATCTCGTATCCGTCCAGCAAGTCCAATATGAACTGCGCCTGATCGCCGGATGCGTCTTGAGCCGCGGCAGGGGCGGGCACGAAATGTGCTGCCAACAAAGCGACAGCGGCAGATTTGCCTAGTAGACAGGCGGTTGGCCGTAGATGAAGCATGGATCTCACTGGATATCTCCTCTGTTATCAGTTCGGCTTGGCCTCCAACATGTGAATCGTTTGGAGAAGTGGTGCAGTCGTTTTTTGAAGTACGGCTCTCATATCGACGACGCCATCGCGTGAAATCTCCATCGACCCCTCTCTTGTGGATCATATGATCCCTAAATCAGCCGCCGAACCCAGTTTAACCACGCAGCATCACTGAGGTTCCTTCTTGACAACTCATCCCACGATTCCAGTCGCCGCAGGATGAGCGACGGGGGCTGGGTCACCTGCACGGTGGCCTTCTATAAGCGCACAAAAGGCGTGCGTCATAGACTTTGAAATTGGCGTCCCAGACTCGTCGGGTCCCGGAGCGCAGCGTTGCGTCCCTTCGTTGTATCGCCGAGTCTTTGGAAGGGTCGGCACGGATGGCCAGATGCGCGCAAAGGGGCGATCGGCAGATCCCGGCAGATCGGCCTGACCCAGTAGATGGTGCGATATACGTGGATAAACT
>NZ_JBMERN010000184.1:0-5579 GCF_049310965.1 Loktanella sp. DJP18
ACCGGCCGCCGAACCACAGCCAATATGCCCCGTGCAGCCGCGTGGTCAGCATAAATTCGGAGATTTCGTCGTTCGATTTACCGGTAAAATCGTAACCCGCGTCCTCAAAAAAGACCTGCACCACCTTACGGGTGGCACCAACCAAAACACCGGTATTTTGAGCGTGTTGGTCTCGTAGCACTTCACGCAGAATAACGCGTCGCCAGTCCTCCCGAAGCTCTTTCCCGCCCATAAGGCTGCCATGGGTCATCCGCCGGTCATGGATCTGGACAATCTCGGCGTTTGGCCGAAGCGTCATGCTGCTCATGTGACGGATGTCACATCCAAGGGCGGTCAGGATTTCAGCGTCAGCATCTGCATCAAGCAGCAGCATAGGTTCGCGGTGCTGTAGTTCGCGCTTGCAGTTCACGCATAGGGTCAGACCGTCACGCCCCCGCCGCATTGTGAGCCGCTCGATCGTATCTCGCCCCTTATCCTTTGCATCGGCAAGACATGTCCAAATCGCGCTATGTTGCGCTGCAGACTGTGCGCTCTGCTCAGCTGACGCCAAAAGCGCGTCCTGACGCGCCGGAGATTGATCCGGGCGCACGTCCGGACAGCTTGCCTGCAATTGGGCCTCGAGCGCCGCAAAGTTCCGGTAGTCCAGCGCAGTATAGGCAAGCGCCAGCGGCGATTTTCCGGCCATCAGCTGATCAACGACGGCCCTGGCGGCCTCAACCAGTTCTGACAGCTGTTTGGTGCGCCCTTCATTATCTTTGCCACTCCGATCGTGGTGGTGCCGCGAAGGTCTGGGCAGCACAAAATCTGCGGCCGAGATGCTCAGGGGCGATAACTGCCCGGCCCAAAACGTCTCATCGACAATGCGCAACACGGGTTTGGTGTCAGACGGATTTGGAAGGCTCAGATGCGCCGTGGCCATGTATTGATGGCCGTGCGCGACGTTTTCGTTGCGCTGACGCAGGTAAGCGCAGCTGTCAAAATGTGCGCAGCGCTGCGCGGGATTTGCCGAGCTTTGGCAAAAGGTTTCCTGAACGCTTAGCCCTAGTGCGATGCCGCGGCTCACCAGCGGTGCCTTTTGGCACATCGTGCGACCGCGTTGCGCTGGATCGGGTGCCCCGCGTCCGCGCAAGACTTGCAGCTCCGTGCCAAGGTCTGCAGCATGCGCCGCAGCATCTGTGACGAGGGACAAGGTCGGGGCGTGATAGATAACCGCCTGGCCCGGCAGGTACTCTGCGCACAACTGCCTCGCGACAGTGCTCTTGCCCGCGCCCGGGCTGGCCGCAAACACAGCCACCGGCACACTGTCATCGTCGGCGGTTGGCTCATGGGACGTCAAATCATCGATGTCGTGGCGAAGCGCTGCGCGGATTTGATCGTCTGCATGAGTAAGGGGGGTAAAAAGTGTGGCCGGTGCCGGCGATTTTGCGCGGTAAGCCCCGCGTCCGCCAAAACGGCCTGCGGCATCGCGCTGTTGAAATACATCTGTCATTTTCAATCCTCTGAGTTAGACTTTCAGAAGATCGGTCGTTGGCTAAATTCGAGAAATTCCCCGGCAGAATGGGGTCACACCGGTTATAATCTCTATAACCCGCGTGACACTCATTTAGCGCTAAGCCGCGACAACGCTGGCAGGTTCGGGCTAAAATGTGAATGAGGGCTCAGAGTTCGACTCTCGGCGCGACCCTGCCAGGACAGATCTTCCCTAGCAGCCAGGGGAATCGCGTTTGGAACTGAAGGCGTGAACGGTCGCTCTTGCCTGTGAGGGCGAGATGGATTCTGAACTGGGGATTGGGTTCACGGAGTCCTCATCATCATGCAGATTTTTTTATCCGCCTTCGACAACGTCCCCGATCCGCGGGCCAGTAACGCCCGCCACGACCTTGGGGAGTTGCTTGTCATCGCTTTCGTATCGGTCCTGTGTGGGTCAACCTCGTGCGCCGAAATGGCCGCCTTTGGTCGCGCGAAAGAAGGCCTTTTCAGAGACTTCCTGACGTTGAAGCATGCTATCCCCTCGCATGACACCTTCTCTGAGGTCTTCCGGATGATCGACCCAAAGGCACTCGATGCCGCCTTTGGAAAAGTGCTCGCCGATGTCGCAGCCCTTCTCAAGGAAGGGGATGTCATCGCCATCGACGGCAAGGCATTACGTGGTGCTCGTGACAAAGATGAGAGTGCCCGGACGCGCATAATGGTCTCAGCCTATGCCTCGCGGCTGCGCCTCACGCTGACGACAGTAACCGCCGACCGGGGCACAGAGCTCGACGCGGCCGTCGAGGCCTTGGGACTGATTGCGCTCAAAGGCAAGGTGGTGACCGGTGACGCTCTGCACTGCAACCGCCGCACAGTGGCCGCTATCAACACGGGGGGCGGTGATTGGTGCCTGGCGCTGAAAGGCAATCAGGAGTCCCTACTGTCTGACGCCCGCGGCTGTTTCAGCAATCTGAAAGATGGTCACCCCGTGGCCAGCTCCGCGGACACGGCCCATGGTCGCAAAAAGACCCGGACCGGCGTGGTCGTATCGGCTAAAGCACTGGGTGAATATTATGAATTTCCAGGTCTCAAAGGGTTCGCCAAGATTGATGCAATTCGAGATGCCGGCGGTAAAGTGACCTCCCAGACACGGTATTTTGCCCTATCTTGGATGCCCACACCCGAGGTCTTGCTCGCCGCGGTCCGCGACCACTGGGCCATCGAAAACGCTTTGCATTGGCAGCTTGACGTCTCGTTCCGCGAAGACGCCGCACGCAACCGAAAGGACAACGGACCGGGCAACATCGCCGTGCTGCGCCGCCGCGCTCTGGATGTCGTCCGACGCGACACATCCAAAGGCTCTCTCAGCATCAAACTCAAGCGAGCTGGCTGGGATGAGGCATTCTTATGCAGCGTTCTCAATGGGCTGGAGGCAGCATGATGCCAAACGCGATTGCCCTGCCCTAGCAGCAGCGACGGCATCGGGCTTCTGTTGGCGCGAGATCAGTCGCCAAAGCCCCAACGCGTGGCGCGCAAGGCAGGCTATGATAGCGCAATGGTCAGCACCGCACATACTGCCGTCTGCGCGGCTAAGTCGCGACGGGTAACACGCAAATCCTGCAACGTAACAACCGCGACCGCTATGTATCGGCCGCGTCCGGCTGAACTGTCATTGTGAGCTGGCTCCAAAGGGTGCCCCGAGACGCATCCTGAGATTGCACCCCCAAATAAGGTGTCGCGCCGGATATAGTATCTATATCCCGCGTGACACTTATTGGATGCAGAGCGATCTTCTCTACCTAGTCCAATTATAGGTAATTTAGGATAAAATTTGAAGAGCGCCCTCAACATCATGTTTAGCTTCAAAAAAAAATACATTAATCAATAATAAAATTTCTCTAAATTTACAATGACATCATATCCTCATAGCCAATAGAGGAGCAAATATCGTGGACTTTACTGAACTACTTACCACTTTCGCAACATCCACCAACCGCTTAGTGGATGTAAATGATATTAGGGAACAACTAAATTTTCAGTCCCTCGATGACTTGGCTGATTACTTAAGATACGATGACGTCGACTGCCTATGGGAGGAATTTGGAGATTATCGCCGCTGCTCGCGGTCAAACCGCTTTGGAGAGTATGCATACTTTGAACTAAGCCAAGATATTGAGGATTATATAATTAGTCTTGTTATTCCGTTTGACGGGATGGGTCGTAGATCAGGCCTGGCTCGTTTCATCGTGACATACGCGCCCGAAAATCTTGAAATTCAGCGACTCGAGCTATACGATGATCTCAGTGAAATTCTGCGTTCCGATGTTACTTGCGATATAGAATATTTCTTTTCCCTTCCTTGCTTAGTAAATCGTCCGGGGGAACATACACCTTCTACACGTTTCCGCATTGACCACCGGGTATACCCCAAGCGCAAAATCCAACAGACAATACACTAGCCGCAATTCTACTCGGGAATGAGGCTATTACATACCCCTAATATCAAAGCGATAAGGCCGCACTCACCATTAGCGCAGCCTTTAAAGGTGGGTTTTGAAAGACGGGACACGCCTTCCACTGCACGGAATGCGTGGCGGGCCTTTTGCATGGTCGCGTCGGTCGGTAATATCGGGACGACGTTACTGGGGAATGTCGCTACAAACCTTTGCAGTGATTTATTCATGATTCCTACGGCAACTCATTCACATCAAACAAGGCGGTGTCAGCAAAGCGTGTTGGTTCGCGCTTTGTTCTGATGGGTCAGTGAGGTATGCTGAGGCTTCCGGAGTTCCAGGAGACCCGCCATGCCCCGCTTCGAACCAGCTGAATTCGGCCGTCTGCTTGCCCGCCTGACCCCGCAGGAGCTGCGCCAGGCCGAAGGGCTCGTTGCAGATGCGCGCAAGCGTGCCGAGGCGGTCCTGGAGATCGATGCGCGGGCCGATGCTGGCGGCCCGGCGGCGTCCTGCCCCCGCTGTGGGAGTGACGCGCGCACCCGGTGGGGTCGGACCAGAACAGGCACACAGCGATGGAACTGCTCGGGGTGCGGCGTAACGTGGTCAGGCCGTAGCGGCACGCCGCTGGCCCGGGTTCACCGCCCCGACCTCGTTGTCGCGCTGGCGCGTGACATGATCGAGGCGCCGCAGCCGATGTCCTGCCGCCGCGGGGCCGAGGTGCTGGGTGCGTCGCGTCATAGCATCTGGCGCTGGCGCTGGCGCATGGCGATCATCGGCGCTCTGAAACCGGAGCCCGACGCCACCCGTGCTGGCATCGTCGAAGCCGACGAGGCCCACCAACGCGAGAGCCGAAAGGGGTCGGGGGAGTGAGTTAGGCACCGGCGTGACCCCGTGAACCACCCGGTGCCGCCCCGCCTGAGGTGGCGAGCCTATCGGCGTAGAGGCGGTTCGGCGGTAGCGCCGCCGGGGGGCTGGCGGGCCTGGGAGAAGAAGCTCCTCGCAGCAACCGATCGCGCTGGTCACCGCGCCTTCGAGGCCATTGCCGACGCGCGCCAGGCGGCGATCTCCGGTGCCCTGTTGCCCGTGATGGCGCCGGACGCGGTGCTCGGCACGGACGGGTTCGTCACCTACGAGCGGATCGCGAAGGACGCGCGCATCCCGCACTTCGCGCTCACCGCAGGACGGCGGACGGCACGCACCCCGCGCAGCCATCACATCAACACCGTAAACGCCCTGATCAGCCGTTTCCGCACCTTCATGCAACCCTTCTGCGGACCCGCGTCAAAGAACCTCGCAGCCTACGGCCGATGGCATGCCGCCCGAAGCAATGCGGACCGCTCCTACCTTCATGCGCTCAGGCTGCTGCTCGCTTCAGGCCCTCGCGCCTACACGGTTTGCTGACACTGCCTCAAACAAATTGATATACTCCCTCCAACTCCTCCATAGATAGTTTTTTTGAAACCAGCTCTCTTACCTCCTCCATCAACGCATAACGGCGAATAATATTCGCATTTTTTGAATACTTCAGATGACAGTGCTCATCGTGCATCTCACTAAAAACCAAAGCTATATTTAGCAGCTTTTGGCTTAAGATTGCGTATTCCGGGGTGATGCGCCCACCGATTCCGATTTGATGCGCCCACCCGTTCCGATTTT
>NZ_JBMERN010000185.1:0-5535 GCF_049310965.1 Loktanella sp. DJP18
GTCCTCGAGCCACCTAAGGCACCAGGACGGCCACCACACTTCGTCGTAACCGAGACTACCGGCTCATTGTCCAAACTGGCGATGACACCGTCAATGTTCGAATTTCTCTGCCGTGTCGCTCACGGCGCTCTCCCCGGCTCCTTTGGATCAAAATGCATCCAGGAAATTAGAACTTTCCAAATCAAGACCTTTGGCGCAATCGAACGCGCTGCGCTTGAAAATAACCTAACAATTCAATTAAGTGCCGTCGGACTTGGCGCAGACGGACACCTTCAAGAACGTCCGATAAAGGTGCTGGAGGACGCGCGATGACCGATGCCGATACTCTTCCTCCAAATCATATTCGCGATGGTAATTCCCCTCCTGACATGTGGGTGCAGGAAGCAATCTACGGACATAGATTCCGCGAAGAGCAGAAGCCTTTCATGCTCGTCCTCGAGGCTCTGCTCGTCTGCCTGGGACGTATCCGCACTGGACACGCCATGTTCCCTGGGCTGCCGAATGACGGCTCACACGAGAAGGTTCAATCTCACCTCGAAATACACGGTCCGCTCCGATTTCTCGCTTTTTGGCAGATCATCGATGAAGATGAACCCGCTCCCGCCGGAAGTTCTCAGGAGCGTTTCGAAAAGATGATTGCGGCGCTCGAAGCAAGCTATCCTCGTAGTGAAGGAACACACCGCTTTTCTCATCTTGGCGCACGGTTCGGGCATGACCCGGACGCCCTCAGGCAGGCCGTTAACATCATACGGGGCTGCGAAGTTGATGCCGGGAGTTCCCGGAGACCCACAGCACGATTCCTCAATCCGCAGGGGCCTCATCTTCATCTCTCCGAGCTCGGTAATAAATTGAGTTCGAGTCCTCGCGACTTCCTGGCTCGCGGAGGTGAGATGATCTATCTAATGCTAAACAGGTCGACCTCGCGCGTGTCTCTGGAAGGTGCCGTAAAGAAAATATTTTTCAATGAAACCGACCCGATCGATCATATTGCCAAGATGCTTTCGCCGACCGAGAATGAGCACAGAACCGGGACGGATATAGGTTATCTTCCTTGGGCCGAGATGGATACCTACAATCGCCTTGGTGAGGACTGGTTGGCAATTCTCAATGCCTCCTCTCTCCCACGCTCGGAAGTCCTCGCACCACTTTCCTCCATCACCGCGCTAAATCTGTTTAGATACTTCGGCGAAGCAGGAGAGAAGGGGTTTGACACGCCGTTACAGCCAATCCCCTTGGATATGAGCGACGGTCGTCTCACAGACATCCGACGACTCGGACGCATGATGCTCACACATCACCGGGAAGGCATCCGCGATGTCGTCGTCGCTTATGTCGACGCCGAGCTCAAGCGATCGGCTGCATGGAACAATTGCTTTGGCAACGCCAGCCATCCAGACCCCGCAATTCGATCCAATAATGGACGCATCGCTATCGAAGAAGCGCTGAAAATGTCCTTCAAAGGAGATACAGGCCTCGTCAAAACACCCGAGGAGTGGAGAGAAACCGCCCTTGGTATAATCGGCAAGCGTCAGAACAACGATCCCGAAACAATCCTGCTACCACTTGGCCGAGCCGCTGGTTTCGTAACCTCGCGACAGCGCGTGGGGTCATGGTTTGGTGCATCCGATCGACTGCTCGAAGCGCTCGTCTTGGCCAATGTATCTTCTCCGATGACGATTGATGATTTCGCTGAACGCCTGCATGATCGATATGGGCTCGTCATCGGACCCATCGAAGCCAAGCAGAGACTCTCTGGCATGAACATCAATGCCGCAAGTTTTCGCAAGAACATCAAACTCTTCGAAGAACGTCTCGCTGCTCTCGGTATGGCCAAAAGGCTGTCTGACGATTGTGCCTTCGTCTCAAATCCATTCGCCTACGGGGAACAAGCATGAACACCCAAACCCCGATCGACCCAAAACCTAATGCTCCGACCGCAGCCCAACTCAGAGCGGCGAGTATGATAGGATCTGTGATCTGGAAGAAGGTCGCACAAGATTCAGGCGCTGATCGACGCTCGTTATTCCTTCTCGATGGTCTGGCACCTGTGGTTCTCGAGGCAGTTTCCGAGACTGTGGGTAAAATCTCCGGCTCAACGCCCTGGATCGCAATCGATCCACAGATCGATGGCCTTAGAGTTGAGCGGTTGCCTGTAGCGCATCGGTATGAAGATTCTCCCGTTCGCATCCGCAACACGCCGTTCGATGGCCCTGTGCTCATAGCCGTTCGTGAGGAGGAACGCAGTCGCACGCGCGCGAGCCTTGGAACAGTAAGCATTCTCGACGCTGAGAGCTTGCAGAGCGAAACGGAGCTCTGGATCGAAGCCATATCCGACTTGCGGGGGCAGACACTTAGCGTTGACATCCAAGCCTGCTGTAGGGCCATCATTGAGGGTATGGTGCGGTCCGGTGTGGTCTCAGAACTCCTCCAATTCGCAGCCGTCCTCCATGACATTGCCTCAGATTCAGGGAAGGGCCCCCATGTTACCCTGGCCAACGCCGTGCCGCACCTCCGACTGCCAAAGGGTTCTTTGGGAAGTCTTCCTGGGCCCGATTCCAAGGGAATGTCGGCGGCAGCATTCTCAAACGCGCTGAAGGCCGCCGAAAGAGAAACTCAAAATGCGCCAATGCTCTACGATCAAGAGGGTCGCCGGTTCGACATCGCCGCCATTCAAGACGCCTTAAATGAACAACTATGTCGTCCGGCTTCAGATGCGAACCGCCCACCCAACGCCGTGCTGAAGGCTGTCCAAGATTTGCTGAACGACCGTGAGAATTTAAGTGCGGCTGAATGGAGACCCTCTCAGCAAGCATTCTGTGAGAATTTCGACTGGTTCTTTGCGAAACTGATATTCGTTGGACTCCGAAAGCCACAGGCACCGAGACTGCCCGCACGGATAAAAGAGATCCTTCAGAATGAAGGGCGTGAAGATCGTATCGCGGATCTCGAAGAAACCTTTCGCGTCTTCGAAGAAGGTAAAGAGGAAGAGGCCCGCCACGCAGCTGCGGAGGTCCTCGATGCTGAGGGCGATTGGCTTTCCAATCACGACGATAAGATCGTTCCGAAACTGCGGGCATTTGCTCATCCAGACGTCATTAGCAAGCAGGAAAATCTACTGGCAGGATTGCTGGAAGGCTTCCGCACCCTGATGGCCAAATCGTTCGAGGCGCGGCAAGAAGCCCATCAAGATGGCCATGTTCAGCAGATTCGGCTGACAGCTCCAAAGGCAGATGCTCTGTCGACTTGGCTGAACCTCGACGAGCCAGTTCACAAGGCCCTGATCTTCGAACTTAGCGCGGCTCGCCCCATGCTCGAAAGGGTCGTCAAATTCGACCTGGGAAAGTGGCGCGATCCCGCAGCTGCAACGAAAGGAAAAGCGAAGAAGGAAAAGCTGGTTCAACTTGAACTTCGGTGGAGCGCAAACGGTCCTGCACAGCCGGAGCACATCGTTCGAGTTGAATGGAAGCCCAACCTCAACGGTCTGGGGCAAACCCTTCCCGCCGACCTGCATGCTCTACTTGGCAGCTTTGACAGCTCCTCCATGGTGAAAGTTTGGCCACTCACCACGACACCAACCAATGCCGGTGACACCAGAACGATTTCGTTGCATGATTCAAATAGCTTCGACCATCCCAACTCTCCAGCCCTTACAGTTAGTGGAGCGCAGGAGACGAGCGAATTCTTTTCGCTCGTGGAAACCAGTATCGCCGAATGCACCCGCCGGCGCGCTGTAACCGCACAAGAGGGCACGACAGCGCTCGAAAGACTGAAGGCGTTCAGGACAGCTATGTCCAGGACGGTTCGAAAGCTCGGCAATGATCCGGGAGGCGCGGACGTTGCGAACACGGTCACTCAGGTGTCCACAACTTTTGGAGACCTCTGCGCCGCCGTTCGGCCCTTCGCCTGCACAGACATTGGACGAGACGACGTTGTCCGCCGCGTGTGTGAATTCGGCCTTGTAACATCCCGCGACGGCGATACGGCGATAGTCCCAGCATGGCACCCTCTCAGACTTCAGGAAAAGTGGGCCAAAATCGAAAGGTTCGGAGACCTTCTTTGTGAAATCTGGAGCGCGTCGGTCTTCGGTGAAGGAATAAATCACGAGGTCTCTGAATTCGCTCGGATGATTGAAGGGTATCGTCTTCCCGAGGTGATCATCGTCAATGATCGCACCTTCCAGGTGGTCGATGCGATTGGCGGGTATGGCCTGGCTGTAGCGACCGATCACCGGAAATCCGCGCAGACCTCCCTCGAAGCAACTGCACGGATGGCAGCAGACGTTTTCCTCGGTGTCGTTGACGACTATCTCAATCTGAACCCCCATGAGGAAGCGAACCTATCGACAGCGATCTATGGGGCCGAGAGTGCCACGCTCCCAGGACTTCTGACCAGAGGGCTGGGAGAGCGCATGGCCGTCAATCCAGAACTTCGCTGCGAGCTCTTTATTACACATGACAACGGCAGACAGATCCGCGATATTTTTGCAATCCAGAACAGCATGTTGACAGAGCGCGGATCTCCTGTGGGCGATGGCTTTTTGTCCCGACTTCGGATCGGAATGCTACCCCCTCAAAAGCCCTCCTCCACACAATTAAGCGCTGACATCGACGTTGTGCTCTTACACGATGTCTATATGCGAAACTCTTCTGTCGAATGGGAACTCACCGCGGGCTCCTCGGACGACTTAGCACCAGAAATCGTCATCAATGATTGGATGATGCCTCACAGACCAACATTCGAAGCCAGATCCGGCGACAAGAAAACGCTGAAAATGCCCTTGGTCGTCGCGCACCCTCCCCGCGCACTGGGTCAGTTTCTCGATCTCTGCTTTCTGGGGCAAAGAAGCCAGCCGACGATCGAAGGCGGCAAAAGGGCCGTCCCGGTTCGCATCGCACGCCTCCAGGACGGCGCAGGTGCGATCAAGAAGATCGTCGAACGAGCCCATGATCTGGGCGAATGGGTGGTCAGTGTCGATCAAATGTCGACCAGAGCGATGTTGTCGGACCTGGGGATCGAAGTCATTCGCGACATCCCGGCAAAGGGATCTGATCACCGCATCCTTGTCAGCTCACGCAGACCCAGCGAAGGTCTGCGGCGTCGGATCAAGACGAGGTTCTCGAATCTTCAGGCGTCCGATGCCGCCGAGACGGCCGCAAGGTTTGCTGACGACGCAATTCACACCGTGGTCAGAGTCGCAGGGCAGAAGCTCTTGAAGGCCAACCGTTCGGAAAACGCAGCTCTCGAAATCATCGGACTCGCAGCGGCGACGAAGCTTGTCGAAGACGAAGCCGCGAAGACGAAGGCCACTGAATCTCTTATTTGGCTGTCTCTCGACGAGAACAGGGGTGCTCTTGGCCTGAAAGGGAAGCTGGCGGACGCCTTGGCTGTAAAGGTCGATATTACTGGACCGCGCCCAAGCCTTCAAATCATCGTCGTTGAAGCCAAGTGTGTGGCGGCTGTATCTCTTTCGGAAGAAGCCAAGGGGTCCAGAGAGCAGACCGTGCATTCGATCACCGCATTGCAGGCCCGTCTCTG
>NZ_JBMERN010000186.1:0-5494 GCF_049310965.1 Loktanella sp. DJP18
GTCTGGTTGGAAGGGCTCATTGCCGACCTTCGCTGCAGATACACCCCGAAAAAAATGGTTCGTGGTCCTCAGCGTCTGCTTTCTTAGGACGTGCCCATCTAGTTTGCAGGTGCAGCGAATGTCGGCAAACCGCCGATCCTGCCCTCGGTTGCAGTTGCAACGGACAACCGAGCCAGCCGAACTTTGTTGTGCACAGATAATCTTAATAAAGTTGGCTTCTGAAGATCAAGGCGCGAGGCTAGTCCGAACCTTCGCATCTGATCAACACCGTCGCGTCGCGTAATTGGTCCGCTAGGTCTTCCGGGGCAATCTCATCGGACAGATCGGTCGTCGTGACAGCAACGTCATTCAGTCCGGCAAACATCGCACCCATTGCGCCACGGATTCCGAAGTTGATGCTCTGGGGTGCCACCCCGGCCCGTTCCCGCGTAAATTCCTCGTCCAGCATCGCAACGACCACCCCAACTACCCGTCCATATCGATCGACGATCGGACCGCCGGAGTTGCCAGGCTGAACCGGCGCGGAAATCTGCATGCGCGTCGCATCCTCTAGGCCCTCCATCGAGGAGATGCTGCCACGGGTGATGTTCAATCCGCTCAGGATGCCTTGCAGCGGAAAACCGGCGACGGTGATGTCACTGTTCAAACGCGCGGGCTTGGATGCGAAGGACAGGAAGTGCGTGGTCTTGCGCGGCGTCTGGGGTGTCAGGATTGCAAGGTCAAATGGCTCCGACGCGGAGACGACACGCAAAGGGTCACCATCGACGGTCAGACTATCGCAACCTTTGACCACATGCGCGTTGGTCATGATCGCGGCGTCTTCATTGATGTAGAAGCCGGACCCAGTGGCGCTGAACCGCTCTTTCGGTAATGGCGATGCCGCGGGTGGCTGCGCCGGTGCGGATGTGGCCGCGACGTCTGCACTGCGACCTGCGTCGTATTCGCCGACGGCTGCGGTCACCAACGTCGTCAGGTGACCACTGTTAGGTGCGTCGAGCGTAGCAGATCTTCCGATCTGGAACGTGGAGGCCATCAGCGCAGGGCGGTTGGTCGTATCTTCGAGCTGGTTCACGATAAGGGCCGTGGTCCAGAGACCGTCGGCAGGGTCGCGCAGGGACCGCGCGTAGGAGTAGAGATTGCCGGCCTTGCTACCTGACACCACTTGGCCGTCAGACTGGCTTTCGTAAAGCGGCCCCCAGTTGTCGCTGTCCGTGCGCAGCGTGACGTGAAAGTCCACGACGTCCGCCTCGTTGCCGACGTAGAAGCGCACGATGACCGACCCATCGAAACTGTCGATCTCATGGGTGCGATCCTGCGTGTTCTCGACCGCGGACATGGACCCCATCGGGTAGGAGATGCTCGCGTTTACCGAAGGCATGTAGAAGTTTGTCCACTGGCCGTCTTCGAGCGCGTTCGCTGTCAAGATCGTCAGGACAGCGGCGCTCCGATTGCTGTCCGGCCAGTTCTTCTTTCTTAGGAAGGCATCATAAGCGGTCTGACTGCCACGCCCCCAGTCGCCGTCGATCAATCCGCTGTAGGTGCCCTCCAGCGCGAGGCCGGCCTGCAGGTATCGTTTTTCCTGTGTGTCCAGCGGGCGGGCATCAAATGGTGTGTCCAGCATGGCGGTAGTGTCAGACGTTGCCGCACTCTCCGCGGGACGGCTCCACGCAATCCGAACGTAGGCTTCCCCGGTCGAACAGTAGCTGTCCGGGGGAATGGCGCGACGTCCAACGAGAGAGGTCAGGAAGTCGGTCGATCCCGCATCGGCTGTCGTGCCAACCGAAATGGCATACCAACCGTTCTCGCTGGCATATATCGCTTCTGCGTCGGTGGCGTTGTCGCGGATGTAGGCGAAAGCGTCATCCAGGGTCTGGCGTGACGCCACGATGATCGCGCAGTCGCCGGGCCTCACGAAATTAGCCAGTGAGGCGGTCGGCACGCTCAAGGCAAGGATAAACACAAAAATCCGGGCGAACAAACGGCCACCTCCAATACGTTGCCACAACGTTAAGATGTGAGGATCGACTGGGTCAAATGATGTCTGACATTGGTCAACAACATGGCAGTGGTCGCGTCGCTTTCGGCAGTGTCCTGCGCAGACCCATTGAGCTTCTCGCTATAAAGAATGTGCAGCACGTCGCTGCTTGTTCTTATGGAAAGAAAACATGAAAAGACCTTACGCAGACACCGAGCTCGCGGACTTCATCGCGAAGCGCGTGCTACAATTAAAACCCAAAAGCCAGATCGATATCGCCCGGGAAGCAGGTTTCCCGAACCCGAACGTAATTTCGATGCTGAAGTCCGGCGCGACGAAACTGCCGCTGGACCGTGTTCTCGCACTCGCCACTGCGATGGAGTGCGATCCACGCCGCCTCTTCCTGCTCGCGCTGCAGCAGCAGGGCTACGAGACCGAACAGGCAGCCATCGCGCAGATCTTCGGCACGATTGTAACCGCCAACGAGATGATCTGGTTGGAGGAGCTGCGTGACGCCTCCGGACGCAGCGACCCGTCCCTCACTACGAGGTCCCGCACAGCCCTCCGCGCGATCTTTTCGAAATGACCCGCGGGGATGACGGTGGGTTCACGCTGCCGATACGCGAGCCTTTGACTGATCCGGAACGACGCTGGATGGAGACCATGCGGTCCATAGTCGGTGGTCATCTGCCTCCGCTGACGCTGGGATTGACACAAGACCTGCAGAAGATAATGACCAGAAAGAAGGGCCAATAACTTCCTGCTGCGACCGCGACTCGTGATGGACCAGTATCCAACAGCCATCACGAGCGCAACGCAGCGTATCGCTAGGAGGAATGGCTCGACTTACAGAGCGATGTCCTAGGAAATACGTGGATGCTGACGGGGATGCCTTGGGGTGCCGGGCAGACGGGGTGGTTAATCCTGCCCATGAAGGCACTCCGCGGGCTCCCATTGTGGGTGCTATCTCCACTTCCCGGAGGCCTGTCGCACCTACCAGCGGTGCAGCCTTGTGCGTGGCGCGATTAGGAATACGCTCCGGATGAACCGCTATCAATCCTAACATCCGGGCTCGGATGCAGGCAGTGGAGATCGACCTTGCAAGAACCGAACCTTGTGCTGTTCATCGTCCGGATCGCCAGCGCCGCGGCGCTGCTGATCTGGTCTGTGCGCCTTGTTCGGACCGGCGTGGAACGCGCCTTTGTCGTGCAATTGCGCCAATGGCTACGTCGGTCGGCACGCAGTCGGTTTCTGGCGGCTGCCACCGGCGTCGCGTCGGCGGTCTTGCTGCAAAGCTCCACCGCTGTGGCCATTCTGGTGACGGGCTTCGTATCGTCCGGTGCGGTCGCAGCGGCGGTGGGGCTTGCGATCCTGCTGGGTGCGGACATTGGGTCTGCGGTGGTGGCCAAAATGCTGCTGTTGCGTCTGTCGATTCTGGAATCGCTGCTGTTGCTGCTTGGCGTCGGTTTGTTCATGCGCAGTTCCTCTCAACGCCTGCGGCAGACAGGGCGCATCCTGATCGGGCTGGCGCTGATCTTTATCTCACTGGACATGATCCGCGCCGCGACGGCGCCGTTGGTCGATAGCACCGGGGCGGCAGCAGTCATGCAATATCTGGCCCGGGACATCCTGACTGCCTTTCTGATCGGTGCCGCCTTCGCCTGGGTGGTGCATTCTAGCGTCGCCGCCGTGCTGTTGTTCGTCACGCTGGTGGCGCAAGGCCTGCTGCCGCAATCGGCGGCGGTCGCGATGGTGCTGGGGGCCAATCTGGGCGGGTCGATGATCGCCTATCTGCTGACCTATTCCGCCCCGATCGAGGCGCGGCGCATCGTCGTGTCAAATCTGGCGATCCGGGGTGGAGGGGCGGCGCTGGCGCTGTCCAGCCTGACGCTTGCGGCACCGTCGCTGGCTTGGTTGGGGGCGACGGACGCTGCGGTGGTGATCAACCTGCACCTCGCATTCAATGTCATCGTCACGCTTGCCGCTTTGCCATTTCTGAAGCCCATGATGCGGTTGGCAGAGGCGACGATGCCCCAACGTCCGGACCCAGCCACCGGCACCGGGCCGATCAGCGCACTCGACACCGCAGCCTTGGCGCACCCCGACCGGGCGCTATCCTGCGCTGCGCGCGAGATAATGCACATGGGCGAGATCACCGAGACCATGCTGCGTTCAGGTGAGGCGATCTATCACAGTTGGGACAAGGAAAACGCCGACTCCATCTTGAAGCGCGCGGCGCAGGTAAGGTCCATGCATTTCGAGCTGAAGCTCTATCTCGCGCGGTTGCACCACGCGGAACTGGACAAGTCGACTGTGGACCGGTCGCTGCATTTGTCGACGGTCGCGGTGAACATCGACGGCGCGGCGGACATGATTGCGCGAAACATGGTGCATCTGGCCCGGAGGCTTAATGATGAGGGGCTGAGTTTTTCACAGCAAGGCAAAGACGAGATCAGCAATTTTTTCGACCGGGTTCAGGCCAATGCGCAATTGGCGCTCAGCGTAATGATGACCGCAAATCCCGCCGAGGCCCGCCAATTGGTCGCCCAGAAGGAAGACGTCAGAACGATCGAGCAGGATCTGCAGCGCAAGCACCTGCGCCGCCTGCAACAAGGCCGTGCAGAAAGCATCGAAACCAGCAACATCCATCAAGAAACCCTGCGTGCGCTGAAATTCGTTAACACCGCCTTTTCAATGGTTGCGCATCCGATCCTGCTGGAATCCGGCGACCTTTTGGATAGTCGTCTGACCGAGCGTGTCTGACCCGCGCTAGATTCGGCCCCCGGTCTGCATATCGAACAGATGCACGCTGCCTACGTCCGGCACGACATGCAGCGTGCCGCCTTCGGTTGGGCGCTGCGCACCCGGCACGCGCACGACCAGTTCGACCGCAGGATCATCCTGCAGGACGGTATGCGCGTAGGCATCCGCACCCAGCGTTTCGACCGCGCGCACCCGCAGCGGCAGCGCACCGGCATGGCTCGCCTCCACGGTTCTGAGGTGCTCCGGGCGCAGACCGGCTGTCACTGCCCTGCCCAGATGGCTTGCTGATACCGGCAGCGCAATCGTCTGGCCACTCGCCACAAGCAAGCCTTCGGTCCCAAGCGTGCCGCTGACGAAATTCATCGCCGGCGACCCGATAAAACCGGCAACAAAGACATTGGCGGGCCGGTCATAGATCGCCATCGGCGTGTCGATCTGCTCGGCAACGCCCGCGTTCATCACGACCAACCGGTCCGCCAAGGTCATCGCCTCGGTCTGATCGTGGGTGACGTAAAGCGACGTGGTCCCTACAGTGCGCTGCATCTCCTTGATCTGCAGGCGCATCTGCACCCGCAGCTTGGCGTCGAGGTTCGACAGCGGCTCGTCGAACAGGAACGCCGCTGGATCGCGGACAAGGGCGCGGCCCATCGCGACCCGCTGCCGCTGTCCGCCCGACAGGGCGCGTGGCTTGCGGTCGAGGAAGTCCGTCAGGTTCAGCATCCCCGCCGCCTTGTCTACCCGCGCCTTGATCTCGGC
>NZ_JBMERN010000187.1:0-5434 GCF_049310965.1 Loktanella sp. DJP18
GGACTTATCATCGGATCGTAGCCAAAGTCAGACGGCCCTCGCCGTAGCCTTACTAGAATGCTGGCCTTAAAAGAGCGGCTTCGCACTGCACTGCTGATGGAAGGCGAAGAGAAAACCCGTCCGTCATAATTCATGCGCCAAATACGGTGGATTCCGCCGGTGACAAAAACGGATGAGTTTTGACCGCTGAGCGCGGCACAGCTGACCTTCATTGATGAGCTGACCACTGTTCACAGTGCGGGCATAGCTGAACCCATCATGATGCGTCAGTCTTGCTACGATTTGTGAAACCCATCCTTTTGACGGTTCTTGGCTTTCGAATGACCGGTGCTACTGTGGACGCAATTCGAGGAGAGCAGCGTGAGACGTGTAGTTCTGGATACTGAAACTACCGGCGGTAGCGCCAAGAATGGCGACCGCGTAGTCGAGCTCGGCATGGTCGAGACCATGGATCATGTCCCGACCGGGCGCGCCTTGCACTTCTACTTCCGGGCGCAGCGACCGATTCAGTGGGGCGCGTCCCGTGTCCACGGCCTGACCGCAGAGATGCTGCGCGACTGCCCGGCCTTCACCACGCACGCAGCAGAAATCCGTGCGTTCCTGGGCGAAGACCCGATCTTAGCGCACGGTGCGAAGTTCGACCGTAACTTCATGAACAAGGAGTTCGTTGCTGCGCGCATCGAGCCGCCACGGAAAGACAATTGGGAAGACACGGTCGCGCTCGTCCGCGCGAACCTAACGGGCCCAGCAGGGCTCAGCACGGTCGTTCAGAAGCTCGGTCTCAAGGTGCCGGACAGGACCATCCACGGCGCTCTTCTGGATGCCGCGGTCCTGGCGGGGGTCGTCGCACATCTATATGGGAGGCCGGCCGTCGATATCGCGGGTCTCGCCTCATCGGGACTGCCACGCCCGAAGAAGCCGCCGGCGCCGCACAACCAAGTCGAGACCACGGTTTATATCATCCGCGCCGTCGCCGAGACACATGGCGAGGTGGATACGATGCCTGAGTTCATCGACGGGATCTTCCAGCGCGGTGTCGTCGCCGAGCCCCGAATTTGGCCGCAGAAACCGACTGAGATGCGCGGCATTCGCCTTCACCGCGACGGCATCTACCTGACCGCCAGCCAAGTCGGACTCGGCAAGCACCATTGGGCCGCGGGCACCCTTGCAGTGACGCAGGATAACTTCGGAGAAATAGCGAACGCGGCGCAGACGGCATGCCATAGCGTCGGCTGGAAGCCGAAGCGGGTGACGGTTCCAGTCGAGATGACGGCACGGCCGCTCCCCGTGGTGCCGGCAAGGCGCTAAGCGCCGGGTCACGCAGCCAAGGGAAAGCAAAGGGAGCCGGAGCGCACACCCCTAACTTCAGGTCCGAGGACGGCCCCGCTATCGTGATCGCCGACCATCAGATTGGCCTCATGTGCCCAAGCGGCGGCCATTGGACCGTCTCACTGAAGCTCAAAAAAGCACACGACGCAAAAAGCCTCTCGAAAAGAGAAATCTCATTTCGAAATTCTGGATAACCCGAAGTTTTACTCCTTCATCGAGTTCCAGAGGGCATCGGGCGCATGTTCAGGCCCGAACCCTACCTGGCCTTAAGGGGCCCGAAGCCGCATATTTGGGCTGCTTCGGGAATATTTCATGAACATTTATGTGTCTGAATTCTGTAGATACATGACCACGTTTTCGGCTGGCATCTTGAACCCACGCCCGTCGGAGACCCGCTCAGTGCTAATCGGATACTTTGGTCTATTGGGATTGATTGCCACAATCCGGTAGAGGTCTCCCCGTGATCTGAAGGTCCGGCCATAGTCAGATGGTTCAAGGCCAAAATGTGGTGCAAGAACTTCAAAGAGGGCTTTGTCTGGCGAATAGATCGCGCCGCCCTCCATCGGGATGCCGACACGGAAGCTGATGTCGAAACCATGACGCAGGTCGATGTAGCTCAGCTCTCCGCCTTCAACCGTCAACCCGTGCGTCTCCGCCACCTTGAGGCACGCTTGCATCATGTCCCGACGGAGTTTCTCGCAGAGCGGGGGCGTCAGGTTGCGCGGCGGTGGTACTTTTGTGCTTGATGGGGCCGGCGGCTTGGCCACTGGCGACCGCTGCTTTGTCTTGTTTTTTTTCACATCAAAGCCTTTGCTTTATAGACAGTGCCCCGCGATATTCCCATGTCGCGTGCGATTTCCGTAGGCGACATGCCCTCTGATAGCTTCGCCTGAATGGTGGCCATATCGATTTTCGGGAGGCGTCCGCGATACACGCCACGTTGCTTGGCAGCCAGAATGCCCTCGGCTTGCCGCTCTCGCCGCAGGTGCGTCTCGAACTCGGCAAATACACCGAGCATGTCAAAGAAAGCCTTTCCCGTGGCGTTTGAGGTGTCCACTGGCTGCTCTGTTGCGGCCAGATGCGCGCCCTTGGACTTCAGCTGGGTGACGATTGTCTGTAGGTCACTGAGGCTTCGGGCCAGCCGATCGATGCGGGTGACCACCAGCGTCTCACCTGAGTGGATGAAATCAAGGATCGTCTTGAGCTCAGGCCGCCCCTCAAGGCTGGCGCCACTCTTTTGCTCGGTGCGGACCATGCCACACCCGGCTGCTTTCAAGGCGGCAATCTGCGCATCGAGGTTCTGTTCGACGGTTGATGTGCGCGCGTACCCGATTTTGGCCTGATAGGTGATCATTTTGAGTGTGCCCTCGACATGATATGTTCATTATCGATAAATTAGCCCTAAGTGAACACGAAACTTGCCTGTTTTATTGTTCATGGCGATTGTAATCAAGGGTATACCCATATTGACGTCTTGAGTTTTCAATTTCCAATTGCGATCAAATTTACAAACATCGCGTGAGGTAGGAGCCCACGTTCACGGGAGGTGCCAAAAATGAGAAAGCAAAAGCCAAAAGTCAGTCATGCGCACATGAAGAAGCGCCTAGAAGAATTCATCCAAAGCTTTGTCAGAGACTTCGCGGATGAAGACGTGTCGTTGAAAAAGGTCGATACAGCAGCGCGTATTTTTCTTGACTCGTTGACACCTTTGGAACGAGGCATGCTTCTGTACGAAGATGGTGTGCCTATCGAGATATCGCAGTTGAGTGCGAGCGACCGCGACCGATACACCAACAAGTACGGCGCAGAAAATCTGAAAAAGGGCTGCTTCTTCCGCCTGTCGTCCGGAGCGATCTCATTCATTTCTCACGAGCACAACCTGAAATACAAACTTGAGAACTGACAAAAATCCCTTTGAATAACGCATACGAAGCTCGGGAGTGCACGATCGTTTTGTTTGCTCTTTGTTCGAACGAAAGCCCAAATATGCAGCTTCGAGCCCCATGGGCCTACCTGGCACAGCGCGGTTAGTTTGGCCTCAAACCGGGATTTCGCCGCACATGTCACGAACGGCCGCTGTCGGACAAAAACGTCTGGTCAAAATAGGTAGGACAAATACGGTCGTTTTTGGCGGTCTGTGCAAGTGCAGCGAATGGCGGCTCTGAGATGGTTGCTCCACGTTCCAATAACGAAGAATTTTGGCGCAGCTCGAACGTCCGGCGCGCGCGCGACTAAACTTCCATGAACGTGCAGCGCGACAATTAAATTAAGTGCTCTCATTCAGATTGTCGCGCTACAAAATGCGCTAAAACAATAGTATTTTTTTTAATAAGGTTATTTTTCGTTTTATCTGCCTATTCCGTTAGGCGAAAAGTATTTCGTCAATGCAGCAATAGCATGGTCATTGCCGCTTTCATTTGGTGTCCCCCGATTGACAGTTCTCAGGGCGTTTTGTTGGGAGCCGGGCCACTCTATGATGCGAGGCTTCGGTCCGACATGGCACACCAAACTGCCTTGACGCTGCGCCATCCAATAAAGCCATAGATCGTCCCCATGTGGGCAGAGGGTCATGAACAGATCTTCGCGAAGAACATCGGCGTGCAGGCTTTGCGGTGGATAAAGGACGCCTCCAACACCAGTTGCAAACAGAGCCTGGCCTTCGTGTCCCTGAAGAATATTCTTGGTCCACCTCTCATAGGATTCCATCTGGCCCGCAGCGTCGTAAAGGATGCGGTGCACCCGGTGGGCTACGATCCGACCCTGACAGGCAACTGCCGTCTTAACCAAACCCTCGAGCCAATCCGCAGGGTAGTAAATGTCGTCATCCGCTGTGGCTATATATGCGTCAGGCATCCGACGCAGTGCAGGAATGATTTTGTTGAATGAACGAAGATCCTGTGTCCGGTATATTTTCAAGCCTCGTTCCTGCAACATCAGAACCTGGTCTGGCAGCTGATCGAAGTCTTCATCACTGATCCATAGAATGACCTCATCGGGCATAATCGTCTGACATAGCAGGCAAGTCAGCGTCAAATGCAGAACATCATAACGTTTGGGATAGCTTGTTAACGACACGATAAGTGGCGCACCAAGGCAGTGTGGGCGTGGAGTAACATGGCGTGATACCATTTCCATCATCGCCCTGCGGGTCCGCCATTTCGATTTAAGTGTCCGGAAGGGTCCCATACTACACGCGTAATCCATTTCCTTGCGAAGAGTAAATTGGTTGGGTGTTCGAGCCATGATGAGCATTGACGGTGTCGAAGTTTTTTAATTGTAACGCCGCTCGAGCCCGGAGAGGATTATGGCTCTCTCATCAGGCATCATTGCTTCTAAACTCTGGACACAGAACGACGAATAGGCGTCATTATTTAGGTCCTCCATCGTGCGGGCCAATGCAGAACCAGTCGGGTGGCCAGGCTTGATATATCCGACATCGACCGGGGGCAATATGCGTGCACCAGCCGCAATCTCCAGATGATGCGCCAAGCCGATCGGCGAAAATTGAGCGTCGGACCGGAACCGATGTTTCGCCTGCGCACGGAGTGCGGCAGGTTTGCCATCATAATAGTTCGCCACGGTCGATCGCCGCATGGGCTGTGGCTGATGTTCTACCAGCAGGTAGTCCTTATACCGACCCACCGCCCGCGCTGCGGCCTGCTGTGCCGCCTTGTAGCCCGGCCGGCTACGTCCAAGCGTGGATTTCAGTCGCCGGATAATTACGTTTGGCATTTTTTTGAGATTGCCATGCAAGACAGGTGAATCATCATCAAAGAAATCCGTTGGCAGCATGGGCCTGCCAATGAATATGTCATCGTTCAGGTATATAAAACGTTCGGCCAAGCCGGGAATTCTATGGATCATCGTTTCAATCGAACGTGACGAGAAAACCGGAAGAAGATCAGTGTGATCGGAATAAATATCCTTATGGTCAACAAACTTTATCTTGCCGTTGTCTGGCAACGAGCCAAGCACGGATGGACGCTGTTCGTCGGTAACAATGTGAATGCAGCGCACGAAGGGGCAGAATTTGAGCAATGAAATGACTGAAAACCAAATTTCGCCAGAACTGACGAAACGAAGTTGACCGGCCGCGTCTGGATGG
>NZ_JBMERN010000188.1:0-5420 GCF_049310965.1 Loktanella sp. DJP18
GACCTGGGAGTGTCCGTACTTTCAGGTCAAATTCGATGCCTCCTGGGCGAACTGGGTCATGTCGGCCAACAGCCGGCTGGGCCTGTCCGATGCCTTAATGAGTCGGTGTGTCGTTCTCGACCTGCCTGACCTGACAGGCTTACAGCTGTGCGGCTACGTCGCGACACAGGGAGAGCGGCGAAGGGTGCCGCGACTAGCTGTAGATGCCATGACCGACGCGATACATATGACCGTGAGGTCAGGTCTGATGCCAAGCCTGCGCACCGCGAACCGCATGCTCGACCGTGCCGAACTGCTGGCCCCCCGGCCGGTGCTGCAATGACGCAGACGGCGCACCAGGATGGACAAGGGCCGGGTATCGCCCGCTAATACGCCTCACAGTTCATGGCCCCCACGCGGTGCTGCGGAAGGTGTCGAGAGAATTGCGCGTACGCATCTGGCCGGGGAAGGATGCTAATGGACCTTACGTTGTCGTGGAGTCAATGACGGCCGATGACTTGGCGGTTGTCGCCCGGATTCTTACGGCGTGTGATTGTTAGGTCGTCGCAGTCATTGGCTTAGACGGAATGCGTTTCCGCGCTTGGGATGCGCTGTTGAAAGCGCTTGGCACCAAGGAGTTGGGTGGCCCTGTCCCCGAGAATCGACGGCATTCCGCTGCTCGTGTCGCGCACCGGACGGTCGAGCGAACTGGGCTACGAGATCCATCTGCGCAACAGCGCTGATGGCGACGCGCTGTGGGAACGGATCATGGCGGCGGAGATGGCCTTCGGTCTGAAGCCTGGCCACACCTCCTCGATCCGCCGGATCGAGGCGGGATGCTGTCATACCATGCGGATGCGGATATCACGACGAATCCCTACGAGCTGGGGCTCGACCGCCTTGTCAACTTGGACATGAAGGCCGGTTTCATCGGCTAGGCCGCGCTGTGCCGCATCCGCGATCAGGGTGTCAGCCGGATACGGGTCGGCGTGATCATCGACAGTGAACCGATGAAAGGTCCGAATACGACCTTCTGGCCGGTCAGCCGGGACGGCACGCAGATCGGCAAGGTCACATCGGCGGTCTATTCCCTTGGCTGGAACGGAACCTCGCTTTGGTGATGGTCGCCACCGCCCAAGCGCAGATCGGGACCGAGGTGGAGGCCATGACCCCTCCGGGCGGGCCCGCGCGACGTGGTGCAACAGCCGTTCTACGACCCCAAGAAGAGGCGTGCCGCCGCCTGATCGGCCCGGCCCGGAAAAGAGACCTGATCCATGTTCGACTTTTGATCCAACTGCATTGGCAGCGTGCAGAACCCATGCTGCTGACCGGACAGTATGCCAATGCACATTCCGTGCAGTTCAACAGCGATTGCGACATCCGTGTGGACGCCGCCCCCGACTGGGTCGGCGACCCGGCCCATACCAATCCAGAACAGGCGCTGGCCTCGGCGCTGTCGAGTTGCCACATGATGACCTTTCTGGCGCTGGCGGCCGAGGCCGGCTGGCCGGTGGCTAGCTACAGCGACCATGCCATCGCCTAATTGGGCAAGAACGCCCAATGCCAGATGTCGGTGACGCGCATCGACCTGCACCCGGTCGTGCGGTTCGATACAGGTTTTTCGCCGTCCGGAGCCGAACTGGACAAGATGCAGCACCGCACGTACCGCTACTGCTTCATCGCCAACACACTGGCGGACAGCGTCGAGATTAACATCCTGCAACCCGCCCATGCAGGCCCGGATGCCATGCTGACGGCCAGCATCCTGATGCAGAATCTGGACGCTGACGGCATCCTGCGCCTGACACTGAACGACCCCGCGCGGCGCAATGCGCTGTCGGAGGGAATGCGGGCTGAACTGGCGGGTGCCTTTGCCCGGGCCGGGGCCGATCCTGCAGTCCGTGTCATTGTGATTGCCGCGAACGGCCCGGCCTTCTGTGCGGGTCATGACCTGAAGGAAATGACCGCAGGCCGTGCCGGTCTTGACGACAGGCGCACCTATTTCGCCCCGGTCCTGACGCAGTGTTCCGGCGTCATGCAGAGCATCGTCGCCGGGCCAAAGCCCGTCATTGCCGAGGTCACGGGCGTGGCCACCGCCGCGGGCGCTCGCCTGCCTGGCAGGATGCCCGAGATGGTGGACGCGAACCCTACAACACCGGGCTTGATCGCAATCCCACGAATCATCACCCCCTGACGCCGCTGACATTTCTGGAACGCGCTGCCAGCGTGTTTCGGACCATACGGCCATCGTGCATGGTGCGTTGCGGCGCATCTATGCCAATTTCTACCGACGGTCGCGGAAGTTGGCACTGGCGCTGACACAGGCGGGGATCGGGCGCGGCGATACGGTTTCGGTCCTGCAAAACGGCCATGACGCCCGACCGCATTAATGCGGCCCGGGCGCTGAGGCAGGCGCTGGCGGGCCGCTGATCGTCAATGACGACATAGACGCCGCTTCCGCGGCCGAGGTGGACGGGGTTCATCTGGGTCAGGATGATGTGAAGGTTTCCGAAGCGCGCGCGCGGCTGGGGCCCGACGCGATCATTGGCCTGTCATGTGAAACAGTGGATCAGGTGCGCGCGGCCGACCCGGGCGTCGTGGACTACCTTGGCATCGAGACCAGATTTCCGACAGCCTCGAAGCCCGATCACAAGCCCCGCATCGGGTTGCGGTGTCTGGCCGAACTGGTCGGATCTGCCACCCTCCAGAGTGTTGCCATCGGCGGGCTGAAGCAAGAGCACGCCGCGGGTTTGCTGGCCGCAGGCTGCGAGGGCATGGCCGTGGTCTCCGCGATCTGCGGGCAGCCGGACACCGAACGCGCCGCCCGTGCCCTACGCCACGCCCTCGACATGGCAAGGGCAGCCGCCCGTTGATCCGGAATGTCCTCACCATCGCCGGTTCCGACCCGTCGGGCGGTGCCGGCATCCAGGCCGACCTCAAGACCTTTGCCGCGACCGGCACCTACGGTATGGCTGCGCTGACGGCGCTGACAGCACAGAACGCCCAAGAAGTCAGCGCGGTCGAACTGGTGCCGCCGGCCTAACCCCCTTCTTCGCCAGCTCTTGGGCGCGGGCGGTAACGGGGCAGAACCTGATCGTCGACGGAGGATTGGTCTTTGGTTGATAAGCGGCTGCCGTCCGATTGCGCCAGCAGCGGTCGCGATGCCCGCAACGTCGACCAGCCAGATTTGCGGATAATTCCGTCGTGGCCGACGACCAGCGCGCATCGCCGTCTCACCGCACCAGCCTACATTGATGACAAACTTGGTCTGGAGTGCCGCCATGATCCTCTACGTTCTGACAGCCAATCTTTTCCTGGCGATCGATGCTGTGATGCTGACTTATGTTATGAAGCCTCTCTTCACCCGTCACCTTGGGGAGACAATGCGGGACAGCCCGATGCTTGCCCCCGCAGGCCTATTCTATCTGGCCTATGTCGCCGGTCTCGTGTTTCTTGTGTCAATACCCGCGTTGCGTGACGAAACCCCTGGCCGGGCAGCACTCCACGGGGCCATCATCGGTGCAATGGCTTATGGCACCTATGAGTTCACCTCAATGTCGATCATGAAGAACTGGTCCTGGCAGATGGTCGCCACAGATACGATCTGGGGCGCTATGCTGACCGGTTTCTGTGCTTGGGCTGGCGTCGCCCTGATGCTGCGCTTCCAGAGCTGACCATCGGTTTCCGGCAACATCAATAAGGATGAGAAGGCGTGCAACTTTGGCTCTGACTCACTTTTGATGATGCCCGTGAGACGGTGCCGGTAGGTCTTCTCATGGACGTCATGTGGCGGGGGTTTGATGCCGCGCCTGAACAAGAAGAATTTTCTGCCTGCTGGGCTGTTGGTCGATCAATTGGGTTTCGACAGTGGACAGATCAAGATTTCTGCCAAAGCTGCAAACGGTTGGGCGGCGTGCCCCAAGTGTGGAGTACGATCCGGACGGGTTCACAGCCGTTATCGCCGCCGCCTCGCCGATCTGCCGGCGCATGGCTTTGACGTTCACCTGGTGGTGCAGGTCAGACGATTTCGCTGCTGCTCGGGCAAGTGCTGCCGCGCGATCTTTGCCGAGCGACTGGATCCCGGCCTGACCCGCCCCCATTGGCGGCGAATAGCCCGCTTGCAGGGATTTATCCGCCTCCTCGCGCTGGCACTGGGCGGACGTCCAGCGCAGGCGCTCGGGCGGCGGCTTCCGCTGGCCGTCAGCAAGAATACGTTCCTGCGCAGCTTTGCTGATAACGAGGGTGACGGCATGGCGGAAGCGCGGATA
Source organism: Loktanella sp. DJP18 (assembly GCF_049310965.1). Lineage (NCBI taxonomy): Bacteria > Pseudomonadati > Pseudomonadota > Alphaproteobacteria > Rhodobacterales > Roseobacteraceae > Loktanella > Loktanella sp. DJP18. Next base: position 4,248 of record NZ_JBMERN010000188.1, read on the forward strand.
ATTGGCATCGACGACTGGACCTGGCGCAAGGGCCAGCGCTACGGCACGCTGATCTGCGATCTGGAACGACGCCGGGTGATCAATCTGCTGCCGGATCGCGCGCCTGCCACGGTCGAAGCCTGGTTGCGTGCCCATCCGCAAGTCGAAGTGGTCGTCCGCGACTGCAACGGCGTCTATGGCAGCGCCATCACGAAGGCCTTGCCAGAAGCCATTCAGGTCGCCGATCGCTGGCACCTGCTGGAGAATGCCAACGCGGCCTTCCTGTCGGTGGTCCAGAGGGGCATACCCGCGATCCGCAGGACGATCGGCATCACCAAGCTGGATCCGACACTGCTGACAGCGGCGGAAAGATTGCAATACGGAGGGGTTCCGGCGAAGACAGGATATCAACAAGATGGTTCGGAATATGGCCATAGACGGCTCCCCGACCAAGCAGATCGTCCGCCGGACCGGGCCGAGCCGGACGCTTGTCCGTCAGATCCTGCGTGGCGAGCGCGAGGACGTGTTCCGCGTCTGGGGAAGCAGTCTTGCGCCATGGCTCTCGCGGCTGGAAAGCGAATGGTCGGACGGCTACCGCAATGGTGCCGAGTTGTGGCGGCGGCTGAAGGGCAATGGGTTCCGCGGCAGCCTCAGGGTTGTGGGTGAATGGGCCACCCGGCAGCGGCGCGCCGAAAGGGCTTTGCCGATCGCTATCGGAAAGTCGTCGCCAGCGCGACGGATCGGACGCCTGCTGACTATTGGACGTGACCCCCTGAGTAAAGCTGATGCCGTTCTGGCAACGCAGATCGAAGCCGCCCTGCCGGCCTTGGCGCAGTTCAGACTGCTTGCGGACCAATTCACCAGCACGGTGCGCACGAGCTGCGCTGATCAAATCGACCCATGGCTCAAAAACGCAAAAGCCAGCTTGCTGTCCTCCTTCGCTCGTGGATTGCAAAGGGATCAAGCTGCCGTTGCCGCCGCCCTGAGTCTGCCGTGGTCGAACGGGCAGACCGAGGGCAAAATCAATCGCCTGAGACTTCTCAAGCGCAAGGTGTATGGCCGCGCGAGTATAACGACCCTGAAAGCCCGCATCGCCGCAACAACCTGAGGAGAAGAGATCGACGTCATCAAAAGTGAGTTGGAGCCCAATTCTGACCTGGTAGCGGGGTTATCGGTGCCCCAAAATGACCCCCC
>NZ_JBMERN010000189.1:0-5366 GCF_049310965.1 Loktanella sp. DJP18
TCGACCGGATTGCCGATGACGACGCGCACGGGACGGTCCACGCGAGCGCGGAATTCGCGGATCAGCAGGCCAAGCCGAAGGCTGGCGTGCAGGTGGCTGGCCATCTGGAACACGCGGCTGTTGGTGCCGTCGAAGAAGACCGGCACGACGGTCGCGCCAGTGGCCGCGATCATCTTGGCAGTGAAGTTGCGCCAGACCGGGTCCAGCGGCTGACCCAGCGGACGCGCGGAGGTCGAAACGGTGCCACCGGGAAACACGCCGATCGCCCCGCCGCCAGCCAGATAATCCAGCGCCGCACGACGCGTCGCGATGTTCTGCGCGACCGCGTCACGGGTATCGTCGAAGTTGATCGGCAGGATGAAGCGTTCGATACCGGCAGCCCGGTTGAACACGCTGTTCGCCAGAACCCGGAAATCTCCGCCCCGCCGCTGCGACAGCATGCGACCCAGTGTCAGCCCGTCAAGGATGCCGTAGGGATGGTTCGCCACGACGATCAGCGGGCCGGTGGCTGGAATGGCGTCCATCGATCCGCGTAGGATGTCAAGCGACAGGCCGAACCGACCGGACAGCACGTCCCACAGGTCGGAACCCTGCCCCACCTGCGCATCGTAGCCCCGCGCCCGTCGCAGCAGTCCCGGTCGACCCGTCGCGTTCTCCAGCAATCGGATCAGCGTTTGCCCGCCGCGCCCCTTGGCGGAACCGGCATAGCTGATCGCGCGCGCTGCGGTCTTTTCCATCGGTAACGGTCCCATGCGATCCTGCAGGGGAAGAACTGACACAGATTTATGACGACCGTGTAAAGGCCGTCATTCCGCCGCGGCGCGTTGCGGGCCGGCGCGCAGAACCGACAGCAACTCCTCGCGCCGTTTTTCGGCCTTGGCGGCATTCGCGGCCTTCACCGGACCGAAGCCGCGAATGGTCAGCGGCAAGGACGCCAAAGCCACGGCGGCGTCCTGCGTATCTGGCCGCATCATCCCCGGCAGTGCGGCCATGTCGGCCTCGTACTGCCGGATCAACGCACGCTCCATCCGGCGTTCCGCCGTGCGGCCGAAGGGGTCGAAGGGCGTGCCCCGCAGCACCTTCAGGCGTGCCAGCCAGGGAAATGCCCGCCCCATGCCTGCGCCGAAGGTCTTCTTGACCGGACGACCGTCCGGGCCGTCCTTCGTCAGGACCGGCGGCGCGAGGTGATAGCTGACCTTGATGTCGCCGTCGAAGGCCTCGCGTGCCTTGGCTGCGCTGTCTTTCAATAGCCGCGCGACCTCATACTCGTCCTTGTAGGCCAGCAGCTTGTGGTAGCCCAGCGCCACCGCCTCCTTCAGGGCGGGATCGTCGAACCGGTCCACCATCGTGCGGTAGCGTTTCGCCAGTCGCCCGTTCTGATAAGTCACCAGATGATCCGCGCGGAACGTGATCCGGTCTTGCAGCGACTTCGGCAGGCTGACGACCTTCGGCCGGCCCAGATCGGCGGCCTGATCGGGGTGCAGCACCGCCCACCTGCCCAGCTCGAACGCCCGCAGGTTCCGGTCCACCGCCGCCCCGTTCAAGGTGATCGCCCGCCGGATCGCGTCGCCCGACACCGGGATCGCGCCCATCTGCCAGACAGCACCGAAGATCATCATGTTGGAATAGATGCTGTCACCCATCGTGGCCTTCGCCAGATCGGTCGCATCGAACAGATGCACATCGTCCCGCAGCCGCGCGGCCAGCGACAGCTTCAGCTGTTCGACCGGCAGCTGGAATTCCGTGTTCTTGGTGAAATCGCCGGTGATGATCTCGTGGGCGTTCACGACACCCTTTGTGCGTCCGGTCTTCATCAGGCCGATGGTCTTTGCCCCTGCCGAAACCACCAGATCGCCGCCGATCAGCGCATCGCACTCTCCGGTCGCCACGCGGATCGCAGAGATATCCTCGGGTCGGTTCGCCAGACGGCAGTGGATATGCACCGCACCCCCCTTCTGAGCGAGGCCCGCCATTTCCATCATGCCGGCCCCTTTGCCGTCCAGATGCGCCGCCATCGCCAGCACCGCACCGATGGTCACGACACCCGTGCCCCCGACACCGGTGATGACGACGTTGTGTGTGCCGTGGATCGCGGGCAAGGCAGGTTCCGGCATGTCGGGTAGATCCACCTGCGCCGTCGCCGCCTTCTTCAGTTGCGCGCCCTCGACCGTCACGAAGGACGGGCAGAACCCCTTGAGGCAGGAAAAATCCTTGTTGCATGACGATTGGTCGATGGCCCGCTTGCGGCCAAGTTCCGTTTCCACCGGCACGATCGACACGCAGTTCGATTGCACCCCGCAATCGCCGCAGCCTTCGCAGACGTCCGTGTTGATGAAGACGCGCTTGTCGGGGTCGGGAAACTGGCCACGCTTGCGCCGCCTGCGCTTTTCGGCCGCACAGGTCTGGATATAGACCAGCGCCGACACGCCCTGAACCTTGCTCAACTCCTCCTGCACGCGCGGCAGGTCAGCCCGTTCGGACATCGGCACGCCTTTGGGGAACATGGCCGCGTTCACGTCTTCCTTTTCGTCGTAGACGACGCGCACATCGCGCACGCCCATCGCCAGCAGTTCGGCCACGATCCGATCCGCGGTCAGACCGCCATCGTTGCCCTGCCCGCCGGTCATCGCCACAGCGTCGTTATACAGGATCTTGTAGGTAATCGTTGTTCCCGCCATCAGCGCGAACCTGATCGCCTGCACGCCCGAATGGTTGTAGGTTCCGTCACCAAGGTTCTGGAACACATGCCCCGTCTTGCTGAACGGTGCCTCTCCGACCCAGTTGGCCCCTTCACCGCCCATCTGGGTGAACCCGACCGTCTCGCGGTCCATCCACTGCACCATGTAGTGGCAGCCGATCCCCGCATAGGCGCGCGATCCCTCTGGCACCCTGGTCGAGGTATTATGCGGACAGCCCGAGCAGAAATAGGGCAGCCGCGCCGCCAGTTCCGGCACGTTGTCCGCGCGGCGCGCCTCGGCCAATGACGCAAGCCCAGCCTGCACGCCGGATGAACCGCAGCCTTCCTCGGTCAGGATGCCGCCCAGCTTTTCCGCGATCCAGATCGGGTCCAGCGCATAGCGCGTCGGAAACACCTCCTCGCGCCGGCCTTCGGAGTGTTCGTCGCCTTTGTGCCAGCCATAGACGCGGGTGCGGGTGTCGTCGAACAGCGCCTCCTTGACCTGCACCTCGATCAGCTTGCGCTTCTCCTCGACCACCACGACCAGATCGAGCCCCTCGGCCCAGTCGTGGAAACTCGCCATGTCAAGCGGGCAGACCTGACCGACCTTGTAGGTGGTGATCCCCAGCCTCTCTGCCTCGCCCTCATCGATGCCCAGCAGCGACAGCGCATGCACAAGGTCCAGCCAGTTCTTGCCCGCCGCAACGAAACCGATCCGCGCTCCGGCCTTGCCCCACTTGCGCCGGTCCATCTTGTTGGCCCGGCTGAAGGCCTCGGCCGCGAACCGCTTGTGATCGATCATCCGCGCCTCTTGAGCCACGGGTGTATCGATCAGCCTGATGTTCAGCCCATCGGCCGGCAAGGTCATGTCCGGCGTCACGAAGCTCAGCCGGTGCGGGTCGCCGTCCACCACGGACGTGACCTCGATGGTGTCCTTCATCGTCTTCAGACCGACCCAGACACCCGCATAACGCGACAGCGCCCAGGCATAGAGGCCGTAGTCCAGCACCTCCTGCACACCCGCAGGGCTGACAATGGGCATGTAGGCGTCCACCATCGCCCAATCGGACTGGTGCAGCGTCGTGCTGCTTTCACCGGTATGGTCGTCGCCCATCGCCATGATGACGCCACCGTGGGGTGACGTGCCGGCCATGTTCGCGTGCCGCATCACGTCACCGGACCGGTCCACCCCCGGCCCCTTGCCGTACCACAGGCCAAAGACGCCATCGTATTTCCCCTCGCCCCGCAGCTCCGCCTGCTGGCTGCCCCACAAGGCCGTCGCCGCCAGATCCTCGTTCAGCCCCGGCTGGAACGTGACCTGAGCGGCGGTCAGAGCCTTCGCGGCCTTTGACATCTGCATGTCGACAGCGCCCAAGGGCGAGCCGCGGTATCCGGTGACATAGCCTGCAGTATTCAGCCCCACCGCCGCATCCCGCGCCCGCTGCATCAGCATCAGCCGGACCAGCGCCTGCGTGCCATTCAAAAGCACCGGCGACTTTTCAAGGTCATAGCGGTCGTTGAGTGAGATCTCGTCCCGGCCCATCGTGCACCTCCTCATGCGCAATTTGCGGATGTGATGAGCATAGGTCACGAATTCTGACCTACAAAGGATTAAATTCCCAAAACCCGTTCATTGAATTGTGACCAAAGGCTGCGTAATGAAGTTGCATTGCTTAAGGTTAATACATGCGGCAAGGGGCTGGGATGGACTGGGACAAATTGCGAATCTTTCATGCCGTCGCCGATGCAGGGTCCCTGACCCATGCCGGCGATGTGCTGCATCTGTCGCAATCCGCCGTCAGCCGCCAGATTCGCGCGCTGGAAGAGTCGTTCAACACCACCCTTTTCCACCGTCATGCCCGCGGCCTGATTCTCACCGAACAGGGCGAACTGCTGTTCGACGCGACCAAATCCATGAACCGCAGGCTGGAGGCCGCGTCGGCCCGCATCCGCGATTCAGAGGAAGAGGTCTTTGGCGAACTGCGCGTCACGACGACCACCGGCTTTGGCACGCTCTGGCTCGCCCCGCGGCTGCCGAAACTTTACGAGAAATATCCCGACATCAAGATCGATCTGATGCTGGAAGAACGCGTCCTCGACCTTCCGATGCGCGAAGCCGACGTCGCGATCCGCATGAAGGAGCCGTCGCAGGCCGACCTGATCCGCAAACGTCTGATGAACATCCGGATGCGGCTTTACGCGACACAGGCCTATCTCGACTCGCGCCCGCCGCTGGACCGGATTGACCAGATTACCGGGCATCGCCTGATCTGTCAGGCTCTCACCTCCACGCAGGTCAGTGCCGGTTCGACATTGATCCACCATTTGCTCAGCCACGAGGTCCACTCGATCTTCACGGTGAACAATTATTTCGGCGTGCTGCAGGGGGTCATCAACAACTTGGGTGTCGGCGTGCTGCCTGACTACGTGACCGAGGATTTCCCCCACCTCGTCCGCTGCCTGCCCGAGATCGAAAGCGGCGAAGTCCCCGTCTTCCTCGCCTACCCCGAGGAATTGCGCCAGTCGCGCCGCATCATGGCCTTTCGTGACTTCGTGCAGGATGAAATCTTTGCCCATCGTCAGACCGTACGCGACCAGTCCGGGGACCAGTGACCATCTATAGTTGCTGACGCTGTTGCGATATGCGCGCATTGCATAACGGCATTGCAGTATCAAAGCGGCTTTTTTC
>NZ_JBMERN010000190.1:0-5349 GCF_049310965.1 Loktanella sp. DJP18
GGAGCGATATGGGCGTTTTTGCGCGGATCATGACGGGACTGGCGGCTGAGGCGGTTCCGGTCGCCTGCAATGATCCCAACGACGGAGGCGGAGATTCGTTCCGGAATCGACTTCAAGCGAGGAAAAAGGGATGAGCTAGATTGCAGCTCCCGAAGGTTTTTCGCATCTCATACCTTCCGCTACATCAATGCCGAGGGCAAAGGGCATTTCATCAAGTTTCATTAGAAGCCGAAGCCGGCTTGAAGGCGGTCCTGTGGAACGAGGCCGTCAGCCGCGCCCACCATGGCGCGGCATCCCCCCTCCCCTTCTCTACAGATCAAAGATCAAACCCATGGCCAATCAGACCATCATCACAGCAGCGACCGACGAGCACATCCCCTTCGCTGACCTCTACCTGTCTGACATCGACCCCCGTACCATCGTGAAAGACGGTGCCATTTCCGCCCTTGCCGCGAATATCCAAGAGCATGGCCTCATTCAGAACCCGGCAGGCTTGCGCGATGCGACTGGCGAAGTCGCGGTCGTGGCAGGCGGACGCCGTTACCGCGCCCTGGCGGACGACCCCCGGTTTCAGACCATCACCGTCCGCATGGCCCCCAATCAGGTGACCACCGCGTTTTGGGCGACGAGCGAGAACGCGCAGCGCGAGGGACTTGCATTCGGCAGACGAAATCCGTGACTTCGGCGCGATGGACAAGCGCGGTGTTGCTGTCGCAGACATTGCCGTCGCTTGACAACTGCAGGCAAATTCTCAGCTCCCGTTCTTAATCCACCGCCCACCCGCCCTTGATCTTAACGAAAATCTCGTCCAGATGCCCTTGCCGATTTGAGTGGGATCGAACCCGACTGACCCACTTTCGTAGGGCTTCGGCGGCGAACATCGGGCCCAACCTACTCCACCAGAACCGAACAATTTCGTGGCTGATCTCTATGCCGCCTTCGTGCAACAGGTCCTCCACATTGCGAAGCGAAAGCGGGTACCGCACATACAACATCACGGCCAGTCGAATGATCTTTGGGGATGTCTTGAAGTACCGAAAAGGACCGCGTTTGTCATTTGCAAAAGTAATGGATCCGCCTTACCCGCCTCAAGCAGGTTTGCTCTGACAGTGCCTTTCGGTGCCTGCGCCAACCCTGCTAAACGCGAAGATGCCTGCACTAAAAAGGCGGCCGCCGAAGCAGCCGTCATGGGGCAAGTCATGCAGCCGCCGATGGGCGGCCTGATGCCCGGGTCATATGCGACGTCCAAAGACCCCAGCGCCAGTCGCGGCGGCCAGCCCAAGAAGCGAGGCGACGAAGAGCCAGAAGGCGGCGGAAGCCACTGCACTTTGGACGTTGTTCACCGTCGTAACCAGCTGCGTCTGCATTTCAGACACAGTCTGACGCAAAGTGGTAATCGCGTCGTTGAATTTCGTCTGGATCGCGTCGCTGATCTGCTGGGCCTCAGCGTCGGTAATACCTAGCCGCGTTTGCAGGGTGTTGCGCGCTTCGGTGATGTCTTCCTCACTCAGGACCGCGTTTTTGCCTTCGACCAGTTGATCAAGCGCGCTGTTCACTTCTTCGGACAGCGTGCCGGGCTGCGCCGCAATATTGGTCAACGTCCCAAGGATGATCGACCGGGCGCGCGACATTTCTTGCTGGCTGATCACATTGCGATAGGCTTCGCGCGCTTCGGCGCGCAGCTGCGCGGGCGTGATGTTGGCTTCTTCCAAGGACGCACGCAGTTCTGGCGGCAGATCGGCCATCGAAATTGAACTTGCCAGCTCTGAGATATCGGGCAGGGAGATGTTGTCGGGCGTGATCGCCTGCGCGGCGTTCGCCGTGGTCTGAGCGGTCTGGGCCACCAGCGACGTGGACGAACTGATGGCTGCGGTGCCTGCATTCCAGCCCCCGAAGGCGACACACAAGGTGGTCAGCGCCCAGACTGCGGCACCGGCCATCGCCGCGGCGATTGTGTCGTGCGGCACCATTAATCGGGCCGCTGCGAACCCACCTGTGGCAAGCGAGATCAACTGTGTGAGAATGATGAACAAAGCCGCACCGATGCCCAATCCTTGACCAACCGCCTCTAAGCTGGCCACGCCCATGGCAAGGCCAAGAAGGGTGAACATCACCATCAGGCCAAGCGATACAATGGTGCCGACGATCACGGCAGACAGCGTCGAACGACGCGGCTCAGGGTTGCTGGTGTGATGCGTTGTATCAATCATGGGGTACCTTTCGAGGGGAGGTTGGCAAGCGGATCGCGTGTTGACCTTTGTCCGGGATTAGAAGTTGCGTTACCCATGTCGCGTCGCACGAACATGGATCGTCTTTTTCATTAGCGTTACTGACGACGATTTGTTCCCCCTGTGGGCTATATTTCGGCGGCCAGATCCGACGCCACATCACATCAACGCTTCTACCTGCAGGTAAAAAATTGCGGCAACAGACGGCCTTGCTGTCTATCTGGGTCGGATCAAAATGGCGTCAAACCGCATGGCCGATGTGCCGATCAGCAGCGATGTGTGCAACGCTTGGTCGGGATGCTTGAGCGTGCAGTTGAAGAACACAGCGCGCAGATCGGAGAAGTCGGTTATGTTCTCCTCGCATAGGGTGGCTTGTTTTTCAGTCAGGTCCTTGGAGGCCTCCGAACTTCGAAACGCAGCATGACGCGGGCTACGCCATTTCCCAAGACATTCGCGCTGTTTTGCCGAGTCGAAATGACCGGTCGAGACGCGCCGGTTGTGGCAGCGTGAGCAGCGCGTCGGGATCGAAGACAACCTTGCTTATTGCGCTTCCATTTTTGCTGGCGCGCAGGTCAGCGGCAACATCGACCACGGCTAAGTCTGTCTACCACCCAGAAGGTGCAGACCGAAGATGAGCCGTTGAACGTGACCTCAATCAATCGAAGTCTGCCTCAGCGTGCGTTGGCGGCGCTAGATCGGAGCGGCAGTTGGCTCCTTGGCTATTCGGTGCTTTCTTCCTCGATCTGCTCCCCCTGAGGTCCGACCAGATACCATTCGCCGCCGAATGAATGGATATCCTGGCCCTGAGGCGTTTGACCGGTTTCGTCGCGCATGAAATTATAGAGAGGCCATCCGTTGTAGGTGACTACAGTCTGACCTTCATAGCTGAAGGTGCCGGCGAGCGACGGATCAAGCTCGGGCCCCACGGTGACCTCGCTATTGGTGGTCACCAGAGGCCATGCATCGAGGCACTCCTCGGAGGTGCAGGAAATCGTCGGCTCCCCGCCGTTCCCTTGCATGTCGGTGGTGAACAGGTAGACCGGCTCGCTGTGCGGACCGACGATGTACTGGCCGTATTCCTCGCTTTGCTCGGCGCTCAGCGTCGGTGAATCCTGCGCGGCGGCAGCCGACGCGGACAAGGCGAGAGCTGCGATGGCGGCTGATGTTCGAAGTCGAAGCATTGGAGTCTCCCTTCATGGGCCCGCAGGCGGATGAGACGGGCATTTGAGCAACTCTTGCTGGTGGTGTTGGTTCCTCATGCCGGGCAGAACAGCATTTTCGGCAGCTCGCTATTCCAACGAGCTGCTAGAGGATGGAGATCACCAAACGCAGACCCAATTGCCATTGACGCAGGTCTGGTTGCGGTCAAGGGGCATCTGCATGTTTCGGGAACCTCCGCGGCTGGGGCAAGTTGTCAGAGATAAACCGATGATCTGACGTCCCATCTGCAAAGGAAGCATCATGACCAACGCATCGACTTCAGTAGCTGTCGTCGCCATTTTGCTTGCCTCATCTGCCTCGGCACAGACGGATCAGGGCGCGCCCAACGATTCCAGGTTCAAATGGGGCGAACGGAACACGTCCTACCCGCCGGCCTTCGATGCGCAGTTTCGCGCGCCAATCGTCGTCACCGAAGCCGAACTCGCCGTCGAGACCATCGTCGATGGCCTCGTCCACCCTTGGGCGATCAAAAACCTCCCGGGCGACTCGGGCTACTTGGTGACGGAACGCACCGGCAGCTTGCGTCATGTCACGTCCGAAGGCGTCCTGTCGGCACCGATCGGTGGTACGCCCGAGGTGCGTGACGAGCGGCAGGGCGGGATGCTCGACGTGGAGACGGGGCCGAACTTCGCCGAAGATCGAATGGTCTACCTCTCCTACGCCAAGCCGACCGGCACCAACGCCGAGGGCATGACGATGTCGGCCACCGCCGTGGGCCGCGGACGGCTTTCCGAAGACTTCACCATGGTCGAAGAATTCGAGGACATCTGGGTACAGGAGCCCTCCGCCCCCGAGCCGCTCCATTACGGCAGCCGCATCGCCTTCGATGACCAGGGCCATGTCTTCATCACCACGGGAGAGCGCTTCACCTTCGAGAACCGCCCCCGCGCACAGCAACTCGGGGTCACTTGGGGCAAAACAATCCGTATCCACCCCGACGGCTCCATTCCGGAGGACAACCCACTTGTCGGTAACCCCGAGGCCGACGGCTCGATCTGGTCCTACGGGCATCGCAATATTGAGGGCGCACAGGTTGTCAACGGGCAACTCGTCGTGCTGGAGATGGGACCGCAAGGTGGCGATGAGATCAACCTGATCGAGCCTGGCCTGAACTACGGATGGCCGCTGGTTTCCTACGGCCGGCGCTACGACCGGTTCGGCGGTGGCCCGATTGGCACGGGGACGGCAAAGATCGAGGTTGCGGTTCAGCCACTCTACTTCTGGGATCCCGTGATCGCGCCCAACGACTTCGTGGTCTACGACGGCGACATGTTCCCCGACTGGCAGGGCGATTACCTGATCTCGGCTCTCGTCGCCGGTGGTCTCGTGCGCCTCTCGCTAGGTGATGATGGCCTGGTCCAGGCAGAGGAGCGAATCCTGCCCAATCTGAAACGCACCCGCGACGTGGAGATCGACGACGACGGCTCGCTTCTCGTCATCACCGATCAGGAAGACGGACGCCTTCTGCGCATCACGCGGCCCTGATCCGGCTTGGGGCGCGGACGGGCTTGAGAACTAGTTCCGCGCCTCGACCTTTTTCCAAAGGTCCGGCCAGTCGTCATGTTCGCGTAGGACCAGCTGAACGCCGATGGCGATAGTAAGGCGATAGTGTTGGCGGTCATCCGGATATTTTCCACAGCGACGTAGCCTTTGCGCATGAATTTGGTCGATGTGCCCATCAGCAGCAATGTGTGCGACGCCTGATCGGGATGCTTCAGCGTGCAATTGAAGAACACAGCACGCAGATCGGAGAAGTCAGTCTTGTTCTCCTCGCACAGGGTCGCTTGTTTTTCGATTAGAGCGGGTTGCGAGCTTTCCGATTCAGGATTCCCATGAAGCTTTATTTATGATTCCCTTTCTGCGTGGCAGATATGGGGGTTCGATATGGGCAAACCACATC